>JAFVAR010000038.1 GCA_017480425.1 bacterium
CCAATATTAGCGATAAAGGCAGGTTCGGATGCTGCGGAGCAATATGTACTCTTCCATGGACCGTCATGTACAGGTAAAACATTTAGTGCAAAGATTATGGCAAATGAACTGGGAGCAGAATATGCAGAGGTAGATTTCCCGAAAATAGCTTCTCCTTATGTAGGTCAAGCATCAAAAAATATTGATAATGTATTTAAAAGCATAAGAGAACAAGCCCAAAAACAACCGGATAAAAAGTTTTTAGTTGCATTTAATGAAATTGATTCCATGCTGATTCCGTTGGAACGTTCAGGAAATAATCAATCATATGTTTTAGAAAACAGAACTGCATTTTTAAACGGTCTTGATTCCGTAGCGGATTTGAAAAATGTAAAAATTGTCGGAACAACAAACGCTAATCCAAGCAGCGGGAATTTAGATTTGGCAGCGCTAAGCAGATTCGGTAATATTTTTGAAGTCGAGCTTCCGACTGTAAATGAGATTAAAGCTTCATTAAAATGGCACTTGAAAAACTGTGAGTCTGTTGAAAAAGATAAGTTCTTTGATAAAAACAAGTCAGAAATTGACAAATTGGCAAAAATATTGCATGACAGAAATTTCTCACAAAGAGATGTAGAGAAAATAGCAAAAATTGCAAAAACAAATTATGGAATTACTTTAGGCAAATCTTCAAATCCGGAAAAAGAGGTTTTCCAAATTAAGTATTTGGAAGATGCGCTTAATGATAAAGAATTTACAACAGGTGCTGTTGGTAGAAATGGAAATACTGCTGCCTCTCAAAACGATACAAAATTAACATTCTGGCAAAGAGTCGGATTATTCTTGCTACGTAAATAGAATTAATTTATAAATATTTTATAACGTGATATTATATAATTAATTATTTATTTAATTTAGGGTAACATTAATGTCACAAAATCAAAAAACAAGGCAAATTACTGTAGCGGAGATGGCTCCTCATGTTCATTCTTTTGCAGTTGGAGAAAATAAGGTTAATAAAATTTCTGATTGGCTGACTAATTGGATTATATCAGCCTTAAATTCAGGCATGATTAAACCGTTTGATTTTTTACCGTCAAAAGGAGAACTTGCTTTTCATATCGGCGTAAGTTTAGGCACAATACAGAACGTGTACAGGACGCTTGAAGATGCGGGATTGGTTGAATCAAAACAAAAAATAGGTACTTATATTAAAGGGACTAATAATATAGAAAAGCTTTCTTCTAAAAGAGAAGTTGCTTGCGAATTAATAAAGAAATATATAAAGGACAATTCTTTGTCAAATGGCGATTTTTTAGTTTCGGTGAGAAAATTGTCGAAAGAACTCAATATCCCGAATACAACCCTTAGAATAGCAGTAAATACACTAATTCAGCAAAATATAATAGAATCAAAAGAAAAACATTTTGTGATTAGAAGTACTGACTTTGAAATTAATAATGTAGAAACTGAAAATTTAGTACAAAAAATAGCTGATAATCTTAAAAATATTATAAATACAAGTTACAGACCGAATGAAAAGCTTCCTTCGAATTTTTTGCTTGCCCAAAAATATAATGTCAGTATAAAAACAATTCATGATGCGGTGAAATTATTGGAAAAAGAAGGGATTTTGAGAACAAAACGCGGAAACTATGGCACTTTTGTTGCAAATCCTGATTCAGAAGTCGAATTGTACAACTATGAAAAAATTGAGGCAAAGATAAGGCACTTTATAATAAAAAATTATAAGGTGGGTGATAAACTTCCGCCAATAAGGGATTTTGCAAAAGAATATAATGTAAGCACTAAGACAATAAAAAAAGCATTAGATAACCTTGCGGAAGACGGGTATGTTGCTTTTTCCAGAGGAAGGATTGGCGGAACTTTTGTGCTTGATATTCCGCAAAAAGGGGATGAAACATATACTTGGCTTGCAATTAATCCGGATTATATTCAAAATGCCCGAAATTAATCCGAAATACTTGAATTATACGTAAACCATGGTATTATAAAAAATATAAAATTAATAAAAAGGAGAAAAACCATAGCAAACGAAGATAGAAATCCCGCAAAGGGAAAGGACAAACCTCTTATTAATGAAAAAATCCGTGCAAAAGAGGTAAGACTGATTGATGAAAACGGAGAAAACCACGGAGTGGTTCCAACATCCCAAGCACTTAAAATGGCAGAAGAAGCTGAGTTAGATTTAGTTGTAATTAGCGCAAATCAAGCTCCTCCGGTTGCAAAGATTTTGAATTTCGGGAAATACAGATACGAACAAGAAAAAAAAGCTAAAGAAGCTAAAAAGAAACAACACGTAGTTGATATTAAAGAAGTAAAAGTCAGATACAAGATTGATACGCATGATTATGAAGTTCGTTTAAAAAGTATAAGAAAGTTCATTTCGCAGGGAAATAAAGTTAAACTTGTAGTTATGCTCAGGGGGCGTGAAATGCAACATTCAGCGCTTGCAATAGAATTAGCTAACAGATTTATTGCTGACCTTGCAAATGATTCTTTGGTTGTTGAAAAGAAGCCTATGGTAGAAGGACGAAATGTTACCGCATGGTTCGCTCCTCAAGGATAGTGGCTGTTTTTGAAAATTATGCTTGATTAAAAATTTTTAGCAGGTACAATTATTTTATGTCCGACAGGGCAGTATAATAATTAAATAAAAGTATGCCGCAATAGCTCAGTTGGTAGAGCAAGGGACTGAAAATCCCTGTGTCCTTGGTTCAATTCCGAGTTGCGGCATATTTTTTTGGATATACGAGTTTTAAGAACTCGGAATTTCACGCCTTTTCATACGAAAAGGGGTTCGCCCCTCTCAGCAAACTTGACATTTAGTCAACTTTGCTTCGGCAGAGTGAGTTGCGGCATATTTTTTTGAATATACTAGTTTTAAGAACTCGGAATTTCACGCCTTTTCATACGAAAAGGGGTTCGCCCCTCTCAGCAAACTTGACATTTAGTGAGTAGGTTGGGTGAAACCCAACAATAACTTAATTATTATCATTCGTAATCTAATTTATTTATATCGTACTTATTTTCAAAATTGCACCAATCCTTTTCATAATATCCATCTTCAACAAATTTATTAAATGACGAATATTGCCAATCTTTTGGTGCAATATTATAATGCTTCATCGGATTGTAATGTATATAATCAATATGTTTGTTCAAATCCTCTTCGTTAATTATTGTATGTTCAAAATATCTTCTCTGCCAAATACTTTTTTCGCCTTTGCTTTTTCTACTATCTGACTCATAATAATCCTGAATTTGTGAAATATCAAAATTAACTGAAAAATTTCGTTTTATATTTTTTATAATATCCGGATATTCTTTTATACTGCCTGTCTTTAATAACATATGAATATGATTTTTTAATACACAAATTGCCACTATATCAAATTTATATTTTTGTTTTGTCTGTTTTATTGCATATCTTAATAAATCAATATTTTGTATCAAGATTTCTTGTCTTTCGAATGTGACAACTGTTATAAAAACAATGCTATTTGGTATAAATAATCTTCTATAATTCATAATAAAATCATAATACAAAAGTTATTGTTGGGTTTCACCCAACCTACTTTTTTATGTTCTCAAAATCTCTGTTCTTCCTTCTCAAACCGACTGTTATTATACAGTTATATGAATTTAGAAATTTTTGTTGTTTAATATTATAAGAGGTATTTATGATTGATTGTTTATCAAATCCAAGTTGGATAAATCCGCAAATAGATTGTTTGCTTTTTTTGCAGCAATTTAGAATTGGGCATTTAGAGATGCTGGACAAGTTTTTTCTGTCTATTACGGTTTTGGGTGAGTTTTGGCTGCCGACTTTAATTTGTGCCATTACGTATTGGTGCATAGATTCAAGGGCAGGAATGTATTTGTTTTCATTAGAAGGGTTTAATGTGTTGTTGACACATTTTTTCAAAATGCTGGCTTGTGTTTATCGTCCTTGGATTTTGAGTAATTCTTTACATCCGTCAGAACTTGCAATTCCGTACGCAAAAGGGTATTCTTTCCCAAGCGGGCATTCTGCAATGACATCTTCTGTGATTGGCGGTATTGCCTATCTTATAAGAAAGCGTAAAGTTTTATGTACATTTTTAGTGATATTAATTTTGCTTGTTGGTTTTTCAAGGCTATGGCTTGGGGTACATACTCCTCAAGATGTTGTATGCGGCTTGTTAACAGGTCTTTTCCTTGTCTTTGTTGCAAATTTTTTAATTAACTGGGCGGAAAAAAATAGAAACAGATATTTATATATCGCAGGATTAGTCAATATCTTAGCAATTATGGCAATTGTTTATATTAAATTTTTTAATACATACAGAATTGATTATGTATCAGGAGAAATTCTTGTTGATCCGGAGCGTACAATTTACTTTACAATTATAACATACGGATTTGCTCTTGGTATACTTAACGGGTGTTTTTTATGCAGAAGGTTTTTCCCGTTTAATCCGAAGGAATTTCTATTGAAAAATCGTATAATTATTGGAATAATAGGAGCAATTCTCTTATTTATACTTTTAAAATACTTACTGGAATTCATTATAATGAATGTGATTGCATTAAAGTATGCAACCACATTAATGTTTATATTCGGATTATTTATAACTTTAATTTATCCGTTTATTTTTACAAGATTTAAAAACAAATTATAATCTTTCATGATAACCGTACCAAAGTTGTGACACCTTGTCTTTGTTATCTTCTATTTCGTTATTAAGTTTTTTTATTTCATTTTGAATTTCTGTTATTTTTTTCAAAGCTTCATCTTTGTCCAAACCTTGTACACTCTGAAAACTTTGAATTTTTGCAGTAAGTTCGGCAGTTAAAGTATTTACTTTTTCTTGCAGAACCTTGTTAAGCTTTGTAATCTCATCTATCATTTTTTCGATAGATTCATAGTCTGCAAATTTTTTTCTTATAGTTCTGTATGGTCCCACATAATCTGCACGGAATGTAATTTTGTTCATTATTATCTCCTTATTCACTTATTTTACATAAAAACTTGTAAAAAAAAATTTTGCTATTAAAAATTTTTAACAAAATTTATAAAAATTACACTGAATAGTGTGTTTTTATTTGATTTTAATTTAAATTGTGATATTTGGAACTTGTTTGAAAAATTTCTCCATGTTATATTTATTGGTGTGTTCATCATATAAAAAGAAGATTAGGAGAAGATTAATGACTGAAACAAGCACAAAGCTGGATTTTCGGGTTTTAGACGAAATACTCGAAACTTATGAGTACAAAAAATCTTACCTTATTGCGATGTTGCAAAAGGTTCAGGAAGTATACAGATATCTTCCGGAAGAAGCTATGACTTATATCGGAGAAAAAGTTGACGGGCTTTCTCCGGCTACAGTATATGGCGTTGCTACTTTCTATGCTCAGTTCTCACTCGAACCAAAAGGTAAATATGAAATTAAAGTATGTGACGGTACTGCATGTCACGTTAGAGGTTCAATGCCGGTATTAAATGCCATCAGAAATAAATTAAATTTAAAAGAAGGTCAGACTACTTGCGATAACGGTTTATTTTCGTTGGAGATAGTAAGTTGTTTGGGTGCCTGCGGTCTTGCACCTGTTTGCGTAATAAATGACAAAGTTTATCCTCAGATGACCTCTGATGCAATAAGTATGATACTGGATACACTTATGAAAGAGGAGGGTTTGAACTAATGACGCTTAATATAGATATAAAAGAAGAACAAAGAAAAGCTCAAGAACATATTAAAGAACAAGGTTTGAGAGTTCTTGTTTGTGCAGGAACAGGCTGCGTTGCAAATGGTTCTCTAAAAGTAATTGAAAAATTTAGAGAGCTTGGTGCAAACGTGTCTGCTCTTACCGATTATGACAAAATGACCATTGTTCCTACAGGCTGCCACGGGTTCTGTGAACAAGGTGTTTTAGTAATTATACCGGATAAACACGTAACTTATGTAAAAGTAAAAGAATCTGATGTAGAAGAAATTTTTGAAAGTCATATTAAAGGCGGTCAGCCGGTTGAGAGACTGCTTTATACTGATCCTAAATCAGGTGAGCACGTTCATAAAAATGACGATATTAATTTTTATGCAAAACAAACTCGTACAGCTCTTAAAAATTGCGGTAAAATTAACGCCGAGTCTATTGAAGAAGCAATTTCTGTCAGAGGGTATGAAGCTTTAGCAAAAGTTATTGAAGAAAATAATCCGGATGGTGTTATTGATACAATTACAAAATCAGGTTTGCGAGGCAGAGGCGGCGGTGGTTTCCCTACAGGTATGAAATGGAAATTTACTGCTGCAAACAGAGGCGGAAAATCATATGTAGTTTGTAACGGTGATGAAGGCGACCCTGGTGCATTCATGGACAGATCTGTTATGGAAGGTGACCCTCACAAACTTCTTGAAGGTATGGCAATTGCAGGTTTTGCAATTGGTGCGGATGAAGCATATATATATGTTCGTGCAGAATATCCGCTTGCAATCAAGCGTTTAAGAAAAGCGATTGCAGATGCTGAGGAAAAACACTATTTAGGTAAAAACATTATGGGAAGTGATTTCTCATTCACAATCCATATTAAAGAAGGTGCCGGTGCATTCGTTTGCGGTGAGGAAACTGCACTTATCGCATCTATTGAAGGCGAAAGAGGTATGCCTCGTCCGAAACCGCCGTTCCCGGCAAACAAAGGTTTATTCGGAAGACCGACTTTGATTAACAACGTTGAAACGCTTGCTAACGTTCCGTTAATTATTCTTAATGGAGCTGAATGGTTTTCATCAATGGGTTGTGAAACATCTAAAGGTACAAAAACATTTGCCTTAACAGGTGAAGTTAACAATACAGGTCTAATAGAAGTTCCGATGGGAACAACATTAAGACAAATTATTTTCGATATTGGCGGCGGAATTCGTGGCGGCAAGAAGTTTAAAGCAGTTCAAATCGGCGGCCCTTCAGGCGGATGCTTAACAGAAGAACATTTGGACATTTCCATGGACTATGACAGCTTAATAAAAGCAGGTGCAATGGTAGGTTCAGGCGGTTTGGTTGTTATGGCTGAAGATACTTGTATGGTTGAAGTTGCGAGATTCTTTATGAACTTTACAAAGAATGAATCTTGCGGAAAGTGTGTTCCTTGCAGAGAAGGTACAAAGAATATGTTAAAAATTCTTGAAAAAATCGTTGCAGGAAAAGGCGAAATGGAAGACCTTGACAGATTAGAGCAATTAGCTTTAACAGTAAAAGACGGTTCTCTTTGCGGTCTTGGTAAAACAGCTCCAAACCCTGTACTTTCAACTTTAAAATACTTTAAAGACGAATATATTGCTCACATACGTGATCACAAGTGTCCTGCAGGTGTTTGTACAGCAATGAAAAAGATTTCAATTGATCCTGAAAAATGTAAGGGATGTACAAAATGTGCAAGAACTTGCCCTGTCGGTGCAATTGAAGGAACGGTCAAGAATCCGCACAAAATTGATCAGTCTAAATGTATCAAGTGCGAGGCTTGTTTAAATGCTTGTCCGTTCAAGGCAATAAGTAAGGAATAAATTACGTGATTTGTGAACAGTAAGTAGGTTGGGTGAAACCCAGCAACATAAAGGAAAATAAAATGAGTGAAGATAAAAAAACATTAATAATTGAAGGTAAAGAAGTTGAGTTTACAAACGAAGCTAATTTACTTGAAGTAATAAGAAAAGCGGGAATGAATGTTCCAACACTTTGTTACAGACCTGATTTAACTTCTTTTGGTGCTTGCAGAATGTGCGTTGTTGAAGTTGAATATCCAAATGGAAGAAAAATGATTAATTCTTCTTGCACAATGCCTCCTGAAGCAGGTATTAAAGTTCATTTAAATACAGAAAAAGTCAGAAAAATCAGAAAAATGGTTCTTGAACTTCTTCTTGCAAACCATGACAGAGAATGTACAACTTGTGATAAATCAGGAAACTGTGAACTTCAAAGATATGCAGAAGAATACGGTATCAAAAAAGTTAAGCAATACGCACAAAGAGAGGTTATGGCTCCGATTGATGATTCATCTTGTGCTTTGGTTCGTGATAATAATAAATGTATTTTATGCGGAGCATGTGTAAGAGCTTGTGATGAGCACCAAGGCTTACAAGTTTTGGGCTTTGCAAACAGAGGCAGCAAAACGGTTGTTGAACCTATGGCAGGAAAAGAGCTTGCAAAGAGCGAATGTATAAACTGCGGTCAATGTGCTGCAGTCTGCCCTACAGGAGCTTTGACAATTAATTCAACTCAGCTTGATGATGTTTGGAATGCTATTACAAACCCTGAAAAGAAAGTTGTTGTTCAATTTGCACCATCTGTTCGTGTAGCAATCGGTGAAATGTTCGGACTTGAACCCGGGGTAAATTCTACAAAGAAGATTAACGCAGCATTAAGGAAGATTGGTTTTGATTTAGTGTTTGATACAAACTTCTCAGCAGATTTAACAATTATGGAAGAAGCACATGAATTTATAGACAGACTTCAAAATGGTGGTAAGTTGCCACTGTTCACATCATGCTGCCCAGGATGGGTTAGATTTTTGGAATTACAGCATCCTGATATGCTTGATCATTTGTCTAGTTGCAAATCGCCGCAAGGCATGATGGGTGCTATTATTAGAGAATATGTTCCTAAGTATTATGAAGATATAAAATCGGAAAATCTTGTAAGCGTTTCTATAATGCCTTGTACTGCTAAAAAATACGAAGCTAAGAGAGAACAATTTAAGATGGCAGACGGAAGACAAGAAATTGACTACGTTTTGACAACACAAGAACTTGGCAGAATGATTAAAGGCGCAGGTATCGACTTTAAAACTCTCGAAGGAGAAGAGCCGGATTCTCCATTTGGTAAATATACAGGTGCAGGAACAATCTTCGGTGTTTCAGGCGGTGTTGCTGAAGCTGCAGCAAGAACTGCTTACGAAGTTGTTACTGGTGAAACTCTTCAAAATGTTGTTATTGATGACATGAGGGGCACTAAGAGAGTTAAGACTGTTGAATTAGATCTTAAAGGAACAAAGATTAAGGTTAAAATCGTGAACACTCTAAGAGAAGCTGAAAAATGCATGAGAGAAATCAAAGAAGGTAAAGCAGATTATCAACTTCTTGAGGTTATGGCATGTCCCGGAGGATGTATTAACGGCGGCGGTCAACCTCAAAGCTGCAACGATTCAAATATCAAGGAGCTTAGAGCAAAAGGTTTGTACAAAGATGATGAAACAGGTGAATTGAGAAAATCACATGAAAACCCTGAAATCAAGGATTTGTACGCAAAACACCTTGAAAAACCAAACTCTCATAAAGCACACGAACTCTTGCATACTACATATGTTAACAAGAGAAACGATTGTTATATCTCTGTCGGAGAATAATAAATAGTAAATGGTTGATAAATATGAAATTAGGAAGCGGGCGAAATTTTGCCCGCTTTTTATTAAAATGCCTAATAATACTATTCATTTATCAATTTAAAATCTTTGACTAATTTATCATATAATATTTGGACAAACTCAGGAAAAGTCATACCTAATCCTTCAGCTATTCTCCGGATTGTAATAAACTTACAACCTATCATAAAATTCTCTATTCTTGAAAGATTGCCGCTATCTATATCAAATTCATAACCATTAGTCGCTAATTCTAAAGTCATTTCCAACGTTGTCTTATACTAATTTTTTATAATCTATCCTTTTCTAAATCCTTTTTCTTTGCTTATGGTTCTTCCGATTGCACGGATTTTGCCTTCAATGCACCCTCTGCATTGTTCAGGGTTTTCATTTATACAAATTTTTCCTGGGTAGATTTCGTATTTTGCCCGATATTCTTTTGATGTTACGTTTGGCATTACAACATTGGCTCCGCTTTGTAATGCGATTATTCTGCCGTTTGGATTAAGCGTTTCCATTGCGGTAGTTGCAGGAATGTTAATATCGGGAAGACATAACCTTGTAATTGCCATAACTTTTAAGGCAAGCCAAAAATCGCCTTTTGCACAATCTTTTAAAGGGGTTTGTTTGTGAGGAATAAACGGGCCGATTCCTATCATGTCAGCATCCAGTTCTTTAAAAAACAAAATGTCATCAGCAAGTGATTCTATTGTTTGATTTGGCAGACCGACAAGACAACCGGTTCCTGTTTCAAACCCAAGAGATTTTAAATTATATAAACATTGTTTTCTGTTTTCATAGCTGGCATTTGGATGCATTTCTTCATAGAGACGTTTGTCAGTAGTTTCGATTCTCAGAAGATATCTGTCTGCGCCGGCTTT
Organism: bacterium; assembly: GCA_017480425.1. Taxonomy (GTDB): domain Bacteria; phylum Cyanobacteriota; class Vampirovibrionia; order Gastranaerophilales; family Gastranaerophilaceae; genus CAG-196. Next base: position 10,279 of record JAFVAR010000038.1, read on the forward strand.
TTTAAACGCTTTAAATTCATCATACGTTTTTTCACCGATACTAAGCGTAAGAGCTATATCGTGCTTTTTGATTTCACGGATAATTTCGAGCATTTTGTCAGTGTCATAGAAATTATCTTCGCCCGATTGCAGGACAATTGTCCTATATCCCATATCTATTGCATTTTTTGTATATAAAAGTATTTCGTCTTTAAGGATTCTGTATCGCTCAATTTCTTTGTTTTCGCTTCGCAAACCGCAATACTTACACTGTCTTTTGCAAATGTTGGAAAATTCTATAAGTCCTCTAAGGTGTACTTTGTCACCGACATTTTCTTTACGAACACGGTTAGCTTCTTTAAATAGCCAATCGTTTTTTGTTTCATCGGATAAAATATTTATGATTTCTTGCTTATTCATTCTCAAATATCCTCAGAGCTCTTTCTAAAATTCCGTTCATATAAGCGATTGCCATTCCATAATTTACAATTGGAATATTTTGTTCGGATGCTCGCTTAACTCTGTTTTTCATTTCTGCTTCATTTATCATACATCCGCCGCAGTGGATAATTAATTTGTATTTGCTTAAATCTAACGGAAATTCTCCGCCTTGAGTAAATTCAAAATCAATATTTTTACCTGTATAATTTTTTATCCACATAGGAAATTTTACTGTACCAATATCGTTACACTGCCTGTGATGCGAACAAGCTTCCGATATCAATATTTTATCGCCGTCTTGTAATTTTGAAATAGTTTTCGCACCTTCTAAAAGTTTATTTAAATTACCCTTGTATTGTGCCATAAGAATTGAAAAAGAAGAAAGTATAATATTTTCAGGTACAATATCTTTAACTTTGTTAAAAGCCTGTGAATCAGTAATAACGTACTTTGGAGTGTATGTATTAAGAATTATTTTCAGCTCTTGAATCTGGCAGCAAATTGCAGTTGCGTGCGCATCAAGGCACTCCCTTAAAACATTTTGTTGTGGCAAAATAATCCTTCCTTTGGGTGCCGATTCGTCAATAGGAATTACAAGAATAACGATATCACCGGCTTTTAATCTGTCTTTAATGATATATTTTTCAACTTTATTTTCACTTGCTATTTTACTCAAAAGCTCACGAAGTTCATTAATCCCCTCACCGGTTACCGCAGAAACAGCAAGTTCTCCAGCCCCTTGAGGGAGTGGGTTAGGAGGCAGGTATGATTTATTTATAAGATCGCTCTTGTTATAAACAACAACATAAGGTAGTTTTCTTTCTTCAAAAAGTTGAATTATTTTTTTATCATATTCATTTATGCCAATAGTTGAATCAACAATGAGAACGGCAATATCAGTTTTTCCTAATACCTGCATTGTTTTTTCTATACGGAGTTCGCCCAGTTTACCCCCGTCATCAAGTCCAGCTGTATCAATAATTACAACAGGTCCTATCGGTAGGAGCTCCATTGCTTTTTGAACAGGGTCAGTTGTTGTCCCTTTAATATCAGATACAACAGACAAAGCTTGATTTGTAACCGCATTTACTACAGAAGATTTGCCTGCGTTTGTACATCCAAAAAATGCAATATGTGGTCGTTCGGATTTTGTAATCTGCATATTTTACCCCTATACTAAAATCTAAAGTCTCTGTTTCCTTTTTCGATTTCTTTAAGGTTATTTTTTAATATGTTTCTGACTGCTTCAGATGGCACATTATTAATTTCTTTTTCGATTAATCTTTCACCAATGGCTTTAGTTTCAGGTGTTGCATAGTCCATGAGGAATTCTTTTAAAGTAATAAGTGCATTTGGATGGCAGCAATTTTGTATCTGTCCTGTTTTGCACAGTGACATAAATCTGTCACCGGTTCGTCCTTCTCTGTAGCAAGCTGTACAGAAAGACGGAATTCTTCCTTGCTCCATAAGCCATCTTACGACTTCATCCAATGTTCTTTGGTCTGAAACGTCAAATTGTTCCGTATCAACAGGTCTTTCTTCCTGAGTGTACCCGCCAACAGATGTTCTTGAAGCACCTGAAACTTGCGAAACGCCGAGTTGAAGCAATTTTTCTCTTACAGCCTGTGTTTCACGAGTAGAAATAATTATGCCGGTATAAGGAACTGCAATACGAGTTAATGCAACAATTTTTGCGAATGTTTCGTCATCAATTCCGTTATCAAAGGCATTTGGGTCAATATCGTCCGCTTTTTTTACACGAGGAACAGAAATTGTATGAGGACCGACTCCGTGAACCGCTTCCAAGTGTTCTGCATGCATCAAAAGTGCGGCGAATTCGTATTTATAGCGTTCTAATCCAAATAAAACACCTAATCCTACATCATCAATTCCGCCTTCCATCGCCCTGTCCATTGCTTCTGTATGGTATGCATAATTATGCTTTGGTCCTGTCGGGTGAAGTCTTTCATAACTTTCTTTGTGATATGTTTCTTGGAAGAGAATGTAAGTTCCTATGCCTGCTTCTTTTAATTTCCTGTAGTTTTCAACGGTTGTAGCTGCAATATTAACATTAACACGTCTTATAGCACCATTCTTATGCTTAATTGAATAAATTGTTTTTATACATTCCAGAATGTATTCAATAGGATTATTGACCGGGTCTTCTCCGGATTCAATCGCAAGACGTTTATGTCCCATATCTTGAAGTGCAATAACTTCTGCTTTAACTTCTTCCTGAGTAAGTTTTTTACGTGGAATATGCTTATTTTGATGATGATATGGACAATATATGCAGCCGTTTACACAATAATTTGAAAGATACAACGGTGCAAAAATTACAATCCTGTTACCATAAAATGCTTCTTTTATTTCTTCTGCAAGTTTATAAATCTTGTTTAAAATATTTTTATCTTCGCAAGCCAGAAGAATACTTGCTTCTTCGTGAGTCAAGCCTTTACAATGGACTTCTTTTCCGTCTTTTACCGGTCTTGCTTTTTTTAAAATATTCTCGATTAATTCTATATTATTTTTGTTTTTTTCTGCATAATCCAGAGTTCTTAAAACTTCTTCGTGACTAATAAATTCTTCCGCTTTTAGTGATTTTTTATCGTACATAATTATCCTCTTTTGCTAATAAATAAGTGACTTTAATTTGTCACAATTTTACATATTTGAATATACTGTTTTTGCATTAACGTGTTCTATTTTACCTATTTTCCCCGTAAGTGCGTTTATTGTATCAGATGGAGCATCAAGAACTACGCTAATTATTCTGATATTTTTTTGTTTGTACGGAATTCCCATTCTGCCTATAATATATTCGGAATATTCAGATAAAATATTTTGTATATTGCAAATAACTGCATCGTTTTCAACGATAATACTAATGATTGCAACTCTTGTTTCCATTATTTTTCTCCTTTTTTAAATAAAAAATGTCGTGCCAGCAAAGACACGACATTTTATAAATGACGTTGACTTTCTGCTCAGGAAGTAACCTTTACAGTCAGGCACACCTTTATTATTAAATAAATATGCTTATGAAGTCAACCTGCTAAAGTCTAGTATTATTTTTTATATATCTTTTCCCATATCAGAAATATCATATTGAACTCCGCAAGGGAAAAGTGTACAGATTATTCCGTTATGATTATGCTGTCCATTGTGAACTTTGCTGAAGGTAATTCGTATAGGAATTGTGCCCAATATTTTTTGTATATCACTGCTTAAATTTTCCGGTTCAATTAACATTGTCGGAGCGTAAGCAATTTTGTTTTCAAAAGTTCCGTCTTGTAATTTCTTTTTTTGCATTTTTTCAAAAATCTGAAATTTGCCGCCTTTTATAAATGTTTGTTTTATTGCGTTTTCAAGAGCCGGTATTAAAATTTCGCATTGTTCTTCAATTGATTTATTACTGTTGAAATCAACAAATCTATCAATAAATCTCATGGCAGAGTGTAATGAAAATAAGTTTTTAAACATACCTGTTGAAAGAACATCTGCAATTTCTTCCGCATTATTAGTATTAATATTAACATAACCGTGATTTATACGTTTACGTTTAACAAGTTCATTAAGAATGTCTTCTTTTGTAGCTCTTACGACACAAGCACGTCTTAGAATATACGGGCTTGGATTTTGGGGGTTAGCTTTTTTTGTTTTTTCGATAAATTTATTAAATAATGAACTAAACCCATTTTGGACATTTGATAAAGTTCCTGGTATACGTATAATATATGAATCGGACTCGTCTTCAAGCTCTGTTGGTTCTACAATTTCTGATTCTTTTGAAACATCTTCAGTTTGTTGTTCTGATAATGTTGTTTTTTTTCTGCTTCCATAATTTATTGTATTCAAATCTACGAATCCTACTTGTTTAACTCCGGGAAGTTTACGAGATTCCGGACTGTCAAATATTTCAGGTTCACTTTTTTGTCCTGTTGTTTCATTATTTTCTGTTACAGATTCTTCTGATATATCCTGAGGTTCATTTTCTTCGTTTGTTTCGGGGGTTGATACATAAAGACTAAATTCATCAATCACTTCTTCTAAAGGAGTTTCATTAGTGAGTGCTGCGGACATATTTTCTACAAATTTTTGAGTAAATTCAGCATTATTAAGAGTTTCTCCATTTACATTAAATGATTTTTTACTGCGAATATCAAGACATAATTTTTCGAGTTTTTCTGCATGATTTTGGGGCAGTGAAAGCATTTCAACAAATGCTTTTAGGTTAGATTCGTGTGCTTTTAATCTGCCGATTTTTTTAGGATATGAAACTTTAACTATATTTGTTTCTTTCTCAACAACATCTTCTCCGATTATTCTAATTTCATCTTCAGAAATGTTGTCCGGTTCGTTATTTTCAGGTTCAGTTGCTTGTATAATTTCCAACTCTTCATCTTCGATATTTTTATCAGCATAATCAGCATAATTTTGTACATATTTTTCTGTCAGATTTTCAGGGCTGTCGCAAATTATGTCTGCATGTTTATTAATTTCCCCGTCAGCTAAAGCTTTTAATGCACTATATGCTGCTGCCATGAAGGCTCCAAAACCTGCTAAATGTTTTGGGTTATTTAAAATTTCTTTAGCGGCATCTTGCATTCCGCCTCGGAAAGAAGGTGTTGTGGAAACATAAGTATCTCCGGAGATATTGTTGCTGCGAAATGGTGTAATTCTGTTATTTTGTACTTTTTGCAAATCAGAAAATTTTAAAATTTGATAATTTGGGGTAATTTTCATATTGTGTCCTTCTACATTTACTTCACAAAATTGTTAAGTCAGGTAAAGATTTCTATTTGACTGTTTTTTATAAAAATTTTACAAAAATTAACAAACAAAAACAAAAATTACTTAAAATTTATATTCCTATCTTTCTTTGCTTTTGAACATGTTGGATGTACAATTTATGTATATAGTACTCAAAATGAGTAATGAAAGGGAGATATAAAATGTCAAAAAACACAATTACAGTTGACGGGAACTATGCTGCAGCGCATATTGCGTATGCATTATCAGAAGTTTCCGCAATCTACCCTATCACACCTTCTTCTACAATGGGAGAATGGGTTGATGAATGGGCTTCACAACACAAGAAAAACATCTGGGGCAAAGAAGTTCGTGTTGCCGAAATGCAATCAGAAGCAGGTGCAGCAGGTGCTGTTCACGGTTCACTTGCAGCAGGTGCTTTAACTTCTACTTACACTGCTTCACAAGGTTTATTATTAATGATTCCTGTAATGCACAAAGCAGCAGGTGAAATGTTACCACACGTAATTCACGTTTCTGCTCGTGCGCTCGCAGCTCAATCACTTGCAATATTTGGTGACCATACAGACGTTATGGGTTGTCGTAACACCGGTTATGCAATGCTTGCTGCAAACAGTGTACAAGAAGAAATGGATATGGCTTTAGTTGCACACTTGTCAACTTATAAAGCTAAAGTTCCGTTCTTGCAATTCTTTGACGGATTCAGAACTTCTCACGAAATTCACAAAATTGAAGAAATTTCTTACGAAGAAATCGCATCTCTTGTTGAACCTCAATATATCGAGGAATTTAAGAAGAGAGCTTTAAGACCGGAAGCTCCTGTATGTAAAGTTGGTGCTCAAAACACTGACGTTTATTTTCAAGGTCGTGAAACTGTTAACAAGTATTATGATGCAGTTCCGGACATTGTTCAAGAATATATGGATAAAGTTGCTAAAGTTACAGGCAGACAATATCATCCGTTCGATTATGTCGGTGCTCCTGATGCAACAGATGTAATAGTAGCAATCGGTTCAGGCTGCGAAACTATTGAAGAAACAATTGAATACTTAAATGCTAAACGCGGTACTAAGTATGGTTTGGTTAAAGTCAGATTATACAGACCGTTTGACGTTAAAAGATTTAATGAAGCTCTTCCGTCATCTGTTAAGAGAATTGCTGTTCTTGACAGGACCAAAGAACCCGGTTCAATCGGCGAACCTCTATACTTAGATGTTGTAGCGGCTTTAGCAGGTAAAGATATCAGAGTTATTGGCGGACGTTATGGTTTGTCTTCAAAAGAATTCACTCCGTCAATGGTTTATGCTATTTACAAACACTCTGAAAAAAATGGATTCCACGGATTTACAGTCGGTATTGAAGATGATGTAACTCACAAATCATTACCAATTGAAGAACATATCGTTACAGAACCGGAAGGAACTACAAACTGTATGTTCTGGGGCTTGGGTTCTGACGGTACCGTTGGTGCTAATAAAAACTCAATTAAAATTATCGGTCAATATACAAACAAAGATGCTCAAGCATACTTTGCTTATGACTCTAAGAAATCTTTCGGTGTAACTGTTTCTCACTTAAGATTCGGTGACAAACAAATTAAGTCAACATACTTAATTACAGCACCTGATTTTGTATCTTGCTCAGCTCATGCATACATTGGCAGATACGATATTCTTAAAGGTATTAAAGAAGGCGGAACATTCCTTCTAAATTCACCTTGGTCTAAAGAAGAAGCATTCTCTCACTTAACAAGAGATATGCAAGAAACAATTATCAACAAGAAGGTTAAATTCTACAATGTTGATGCTGAAAAATTAATTAAGGAACAACCCGGTTTAAGAGGTAAAGGTGCAAACACAGTTATGATGGTTGCTTACTTCAAAGTTTCAGGAATCATTCCGTTTGAACAAGCTCTTGAAGGTATGAGAGCAATGACAACAAAGACATTCAAGAAAAAAGGTGACGACGTTGTTAACATGAACTTAGCTCTTATTGATGCGGCAGTAAATGCAACTGAAGAAGTTATTGTTCCGTCATCACTTGATGGTGTCGCTCACGCAGAAGAAGTTAAGCTTATACCTGATAATGCAGATGAATTCGCTAAGAGAATCATTGAACCTTCAATGAGACAGAAAGGTGATGATATACCGGTTTCAGCTATGAGTAATGACGGTGTAATTCCTACAGGTACTGCAAAGCTTGAAAAACGTGGTATTGCTCCGAGAGTTCCAAAATGGAACAGTGCAACTTGTGCGCAATGCGGTATTTGTGCGTCAGCTTGCCCGCACGCTGCAATCAGAACTAAGTTAATTGAAGAAAAAGATTTAGCTAACGCTCCTGCTTCATTTGAAACAGTTGCAGCTAAACCAAACGACCATGGTGAACATTTCAAAGTTCAAGTATACTGCAATGATTGTACAGGTTGCGGCGTTTGTATCGATCAATGTCCAATGTCTAAAATCCCCGGTAAAGAAGTTCTTACTTGGTCAACAATTGAAGAAGAAACTGCAAAGGGCGAGATGGTAAATGAAGAATTCTTTGATGCACTCCCTGATAATGTAATGGGCAAAAATACAACTAAGACAATCAAGGGTGCAATGTTAAGAACTCCTCTGTTTGAATTCTCAGGCGCTTGCGCAGGCTGTGGTGAAACACCTTATGTAAAACTTGTTTCACAATTATTCGGTGAAAACGCAATTGTAGCAAACGCAACAGGTTGTTCTTCTATCTATTCAGGAACTTTCCCGACAATTCCTTATACAACAAATAAGGACGGCAGAGGACCTGCTTGGGCTAACTCATTATTCGAAGATAATGCTGAATTTGGTTTTGGTATGAGATTAGCAGTAGACCAAAACAGAGATACATTAAAAACTTATGTGGAAAAAGTTTTAGCTAATGAAAAATCTCCTGCTGATTTAAAGGAAGCCTTAAATGGTGCTATGGCTCATTGGGATAATTCAAAAACGGATGAGGCTATTAAAGCTCAAGAGACAGCAAAAGCAGCTATCGCAAAATATGCTGACTGCGGATGCCCTGATTTAGCAATGGTTAGGGAACTCCAAGATTACTTTACGGATAAATCAATCTGGATTATAGGTGGTGACGGTTGGGCAAACGATATCGGATATGGCGGTATTGACCACGTTCTTGCTCAAAATAAGAATGTCAACATTCTTGTTCTTGACACTGAAGTTTACTCAAATACAGGCGGTCAAGCTTCTAAATCAACTCCTACCGGCGCAGTTGCTAAATTCGCTACAGGCGGTAAACCAACTTATAAGAAAAATATGGGCTTGATGTCTATGTCTTATGGTTATGTTTATGTAGCGTCTGTTGCTCTTGGTGCAGACAGAAATCAAACACTGAAAGCATTCCAAGAAGCAGAAGCTTATAACGGACCTTCTATTATATTTGCTTATGCTCCTTGTATCGCTCACGGTATTGATATGTCTAAGACTCAAACTGAACAAAAACGTGCAGTTGAAGCAGGATACTTCCCATTGTACAGATACAATCCTGCTGCGGAAGTTCCGTTCAGCTGGGATGCTAAAGAGCCTAAGGGAGCATATCAAGACTTTATTAGAAGTGAAGGAAGATACAAATCATTGCTTAAGACAAATCCTGACGCTGCTGAAGCACTTTACAGTCAAGCTGAAAAAGATGCCGCTCAGAGAATGGAAGTCTACAAAGCAGTCGGTGCTTTACTTAAATAAAGTGTAGACAAATAAACGAAAAGAGACTGTTTCACATCTAGTGTAACAGCCTCTTTTTCTATATAATATTTATGAAGTCCTAATTTACTAAAAAATTATACATATGCAAATACATTAACTATATGATAAATGAATTGAATTTTTATGTAATAATCTAAACAACGTGTTATAATTATTTAAAGAGAGGGGTTTATATGGACGTTACTATAAAAAAAATAGGTATAAATGGTTTATACATTCATGCATCAGGAAGACTTGACCTCGACACTGCTGTTGACTACGGTACAAAAATAAAAGATACAATAGAGGATTCGGAAGAAATTATAAAAGAAGTAATACTCGATTTTTCAGAAATTACTTTTATTTCAAGTTTCGGATTAAAAATAATTTTGGAATTATTTAAACTACTAAAGTCACAAGAGGGCGTTTTGAAATTAAAAAATGTTTCAGAACAATTAATGGGTTCTTTTAAATTGGTAGGTTTTGATAAATTTTTAGTGTTTGAATAATGTTTAAGACGGTAAAATCAAAAATTCTTATTACGGCAATTGTAATGCTTACAATTTTAATGTCTGCATTTGTTTGCTATACAATAGTTTCCAGAATGAAAACCAAGCAATTAATGGTGCAAAACTATGTATTTTCTGTAGATAAATTTGTTCAGGACATAAATAAAAAAATTATAAGATATGAAGATAATGTGCTTGATTTAGCACGAATAGGCAGTTTATTCTACAGGACTGATAAAAGCTTTGAATTAACGAATAAAACCATAGTAAAGATATTTGAGAACTATCCCGACAGTCTGGGGGGCGGTATTTGGTTCGAGCCTTATATAGTCGATAAAGCGCAAAAAAGAATATGCTTTTATGCATATCGCAACAAAGAGAATAAGGTAGTTCTTGATGAAAGTTTTAACAGTGAAAAATATGACTATCATAATCAGGGCTGGTATAAACAAATAATATCAAAAGTTACACCTGTAAATAATGTTGTATGGTCTGAGCCTTATTATGAAAACCAAGGCAGTAATACTTTAATGATAACAGTAGGGACAGGAATATATGTAAACGGGGAGTTAATCGGTATATCTACTGTTGATTGGGAAATTAGTACAATCATTGAAGATGTTTCCAAAATGAAACCGCTTGAAAAAACATTTTCCATGTATAAAAACGGAGATGAGATAAAAAACAGTTTTGCCCTTTTTGGAAACAAAGATTATGATAATATTATTGCAACAAGCGACCCGTATCTTAACAATGATGAACTAATAGGGCATTCGCTAAAAGAAGTCCCTTGGTATTCGGATAATTTATATGCAATTACCTATATAACATACCATAATAAAAAATATATACCGTTTTATAAAACATTACGCAATGGAATGGTATTAGTTGTATGTGTTCCCGAAATAGAAATGTTCAGAGAAATAGACAAATTCTATATAAATATGTTTACGGTGCTGTTATTGTTGGGCTTTATAATCCCTGCATTGCTATATTTCAGCATGAATCGTTACATTATTAATCCTATTGCTAAGCTGAAAGACATTGCATATAAAATTAGTAACGGCGAAGATGTTAATATTAAAATAGAAAATCCTGAAGAATTTGCTCAACTAGCTTCTACTTATGATAAAATGACTAATGATATAAAGTTAATAACACGAGAAAGAGCAAAAATAAATTCCGAACTTTCAATTGCAAAGTCAATACAAGCGTCCAGTCTGCCAAATGTATTTCCGCCATTTCCGGATAAATCAGAGTTTGATATCTTTGCTTCAATGGAACCGGCTAAAGAAGTCGGCGGTGATTTTTATGACTTCTACTTTATAGATGATAAAAAATTCATGTTTTTAATTGCAGATGTTTCCGGTAAGGGAATTCCGGCAGCATTATTTATGATGACAGTAAAAACACTAATAAATAACCTTTCACAAGTTAATGATGATCCTAAAGAACTTATAAAAAAGATTAACAAAAAAATATGTGAAACCAATAAAGAAGGATTTTTTGTTACAATGTTAGCCGGTATTGCGGATACTATGACGGGTGAATTGAACATTATAAACTGCGGACACAATCTGCCTCTTATAAAAAGACAAAATGGAGATTATGAATATTTAAAACTTAATTCAAACATAGCACTCGGTGTATTTGAAGATACAGAATTTGAGATATATAACACTGTTATGAAAGCCGGAGACATAATTTTCACCTATACTGACGGTGTAACAGAGGCTATAAATATAAATAACGAAATATACGGAGAACAAAAGCTTTATGAATGTTTAAACAATATCAAAGAAACGAAACCAAATATAATCGCACAAAAAGTGAAAGCATCTATTCAAAAATATACTGATTCAGTTCCTCAAAGTGATGATATTACAATGTTAATTTTTAAATATAACGGAGGGGTAAATAAAGGAGTAAATAAAGGAACAAATAATATGAAAACTTTTAAACAAATTGTAACTCAGGAAAATTATAAAGCCTTTTATTCTTGGCTTCATGATACACTTCAAGAGTGGAATATAAATGATGATTTAACTAACAAACTTGATATGTGTGCCGAAGAAATTTTTGCCAATGTTGCATTTTACGCCTATCCGGACAGACAGGGTTTGATAGATGTATCATTAAACAAATTCGATAACAAAATAATTCTTGAATTTAAAGATGGGGGCATAGAATATAATCCTCTTGAAAAACCTGATCCGGATATATCTTTACCACCGGAAGAAAGACCTATTGGCGGATTAGGGATTTATATGGTAAAAAATCTGGCTGATGAAATTTATTATAAAAGAGAAAATAACAATAATATTTTAACTTTGATTTTTTATATATAATAAACTGTACAAGTAAAAACAGTTAACTTTCCAATATTATTTTATCACTTTATAAAACTCCCGACCGCTAGAATAGACAAATTTACTAAATCATAGCACAATAATTACACTAACTGAAATAATCAAACTACTCAAAAAATGTAAAATAACAGTTGGTTTGAGAAAAAAGAATATAGAGTTTGGGAGTTGTTTTGGTGAAAAAATATGATTGACTTTTTTTCTGTCGGGTTGAAACCAGACCTATAAACTTAATGAATTTGGTGATGCCGAATCCCATTTTTGATGGTTCAAAATTAGTGTTTGCAATATGTAACTAAACGAACAGTTTGATAATTTAATAAAAACAGTTTGATAATTTCGGCAACGTTCTCTATGGTTTTTAGGACACTTTTGAAATCGTTTTTTGCTATTCTTAATCGCCATGTTTGGCTTTGTGTTTGAGTTTTACCTGCTTCCCCAAGTCTGAGAGTCGGGGTTTTGAAAAGTCCGGAATGTCCGGTTATTAGGACGAAAATGTCCGGTATTTTTCCAAAAAATTTTATAAAATTGCCAAGTTCCCCGATTATATTTGAATTGTAGCGATTGCCAATAAGTGGACTTTTGAGAAAATTTGTTGCTCGAAAATCATGCTAAACTCGGAAAAATCCCATAAATTGTGCCTTTTAGGACTCTATTTAATTCGTATATTTCTATAACATTTGCTCTTAAGTCGGAAGTTTTCTTTTTAGAGGGAAGTTGCTTCCCTAACTTTATTTATAAATATTTCAGACAATTTTATTTCAAAAATAACAACTTACTTTTCCAAAACTAAGTGTAAAAAATATCAGAACGATTTTAATCTTTTAAGAAGGAAACAGAACTGAGAGAAAAACGCAAATTTTTACTAAATTCTGAATTCAAACCGTGTTTAAATTGCGTTTAAAAGGTGTTCAAAAGCAGTTTTATAAAATTTTCTGCTTAAAATTCAGATATAATCGAACACAAAACAACACATTTCCCCCTCAAACACTTCCAATTTGAGAGAAACCAGTCTAACATACAGTAGCTTTAATAATATATAAGGATTCGGTATGGCAGACATTAACAATAATGATATCTGGATTGATGTAGAGACATTAGCAAAATTAAAAAACATTACTCGAAGAGCAGTTCGGCTTGCGCTTAATCAAAATAAATATGAATACAAAGTCGAAAATATCAGAGGTGGTAAAACTTATAAGATTAAATTATCTACACTTGAAGAGGAGCTCCAGCTTAAATATTTTCAGGAATATTATGATGATTATAAAACCTGTGAAAATGAGATTATTGAGCTATCAAATCTGAATATCAAACAGGAAAAACTTATATCTGAAAACCAAAAGAAAATTGCACTCGCTAAATATGATTTAATCTATGCTTGGCTTGATTTTAGGAAAGAACATAAAAGAGATAAACTCAAAACCAACGGCAACATTCCCGATAAAGAATTTTTGCAATTATATAATACCGGAATGTTTCAAGAGGAGATTTTTAAGACTTTAGGAAGAGTTTCAATCGGTTCTCTTTATCGCTGGCGGGCATTATTAAATTATAACAAGGATTGGACTGCGTTAGTCGGGCAATATAAATATTCAACAAGAAAAGAATACCGAACAACATTAAATGAAGAACAGTCAAAAATATTTATACAGATATTATTATCCCCAAGCGCATTTTCTATCGGAAAGTCTATAACATTAACAAAACATATATTAAATGAACGTGGTTATGAAATACTTCCAAAAGATGTAACATTCAGAAGATATGCTGAATGGTTTCGGGACAACAACTTTGATAAATGGACACTCGCCCGACATGGAGAAAAAGCACTTAAGGATAAAGTTGCACCATATATCGTAAGAAACGCATCATTACTTAAACCTGCACAAGTGCTTATTGCCGATGGTCACGACCTCAACTTCCAAGTAATTAACCCTTTTACAGGCAGAGGGTGCAGAGCGACTTTAATCGGATTTTTAGATTGGAAATCCGGCGGACTTGTAGGATATGACATTATGCTTGAGGAATGTACGCAAAATATTGCATCCGCTTTAAGAAATGCAATATTAAACTTGGATCACATTCCGCAATTTGTTTACCAAGATAACGGCAGAGCATTCAAAAGTAAATTCTTTAACGGAGATAAAAAGTTTGAGGAACTTGGATTTACAGGAGTTTACAAACGGCTTGGAATAGAACCTGTTTATGCCACTCCATATAACGCTCGTGCTAAAGTCATTGAGCGTTTCTTTTTAGAATTTCAGGAAAGCTTTGAAAAATTAGTGCCAAGTTATATCGGAACATCAATAGAGAATAAACCGGCGCACTTGATGAGGAATGAAAAATTACACAAACAAATCCATGAAAAATATAGTTTCACTCCAACGATAGAACAGGCTCGAATGATGATAGATAAATGGCTTGAATTTTATCATTCCAAAGAATGCACCAATGTACCCGGCAAAACTATTCAACAGGTCATCAATGAAACAGAAAAACAGAATATTGATGAAAATATGCTTGATGATTTGATGATGGCGCAGGAAATGAAAAATATCGGAAGAAACGGTATAAGATTTTTGAAGGCTGATTATTTTGACGAGGCACTATACGGAATCAGAGAAAAAACAGTTATTAAATATAGTTTATTTGACCTTTCATATATTAAGGTTTACACCCTTAAAGGCGAATTTATTTGTAAAGCGCATCGTGTAACAGAAACTCATCCGCTTGCAAGTCAAATGGGTGATATTAACGACATTGAAGATTACAAACAAAAAATAGAAAAACAACAGAAATTACGCAAGAAAACCATAAAAGCAGTTCGGGAACATTTTAATCTTGAAGATATTGATTTTATTGAAAAAGAGTTGTTGGATAATATGAATTTTCAAAAAATTGAACCTGTAAAAGAAATAACTGTCCAACCTGAACCGGAGACAAAACAAGAATTTAAACCAAAAATTAAAACATCGATAGTCGCAAGACCGATTTTCAGAAACAACTTTGAAAGGTACGAATGGCACATCAATAACGGATGTTTAAATCCAGAAGACAGGACTTGGTTTGAAAATTATGTAAAGTCAGATGAATACAGAGAAATATACAAGTAGAAAGGAGAATAGATGAAAAAAGTTTTTGTAAAAACAAATAATGTAAAACGGTTCATTACGATGATGAATAATCTGCAAAACCGAGCGGAAGGAGTTCCCGGAATGGGACTTGTATATGGTGAACCCGGATTAGGCAAAACACAGACAATAAATTGGTGGGCATTCAAAAATAACGCAATACTTGTCCGCTGTACTCAACTTATGACAGCTCGTTGGTTATTGACTGAAATACTTGATGAAATGGGAGAACTTAGCGGCTATAAAATATCTGATTGCTTTAAACTTGTAGTCAGAAATTTGTTAGTAAATCCGCAAATAATAATTGTTGATGAAGTTGATTATTTAACGGTAGATTCAAGAGCGGTAGAAACTTTAAGGGACATTCATGATAAAACGAATGTCCCTATTATTTTGGTTGGAATGATTAATGCTAAATCAAGATTGAAAAAATTTAATCATTTATACGACAGATTATCTGAAATCGTAAAATTTGAGAAATTTTCAAAAGCGGATATAAAAACAATTGTTCAGGAATTATCTGAAGTTGAAATGACAGACTGCGCTATAAGGTATATTTATACTAATTTAAACAGATTCCGACAAATTGTAAAAGTCATAAACAAAGCTGAAATAATAGCAAAAGCAAACGGATTAAATTCTATTGACGAAATACTTATAAAGGAGGCAATTGCGAATGAAACAGAAAATATTGAAACTAATCAAGAATCTTGAAAAATTTAAATCTGAGGATATTATTACTTTAACCGAATTAAGTGAAGATATAGTGAACAAATATCTCGAAGAATTGTTGGCAGAAGATAAAATTTGCAAAATAGCAAATTATGAGTATGCGTATTTACCGGAAATTATAGAAAAAGCAGATACTAAAACTGGAGAAACAAGCGGAATATACAAAAAGCCAATCTATAAAATAGATCTTAAAAAAGAAAGAATAGAAGATATAAAACCTGAGGAATTATTTCCCAAAAAGGATGAGGTCAAATTTTTTAATGAAACAAAAGATTATAATAAAAGAAATATCGTAAAAATTTTAACTGTTTTTAAACTTGCCGGTAATTTAAGGGGAGAGAGCTTAAAAAAATATTTAAAAGAACTGTCAATCAAGCATCCTGAATATAAAATTTCATATTCAAATTATGTAAAATATCAAAGAAAATATTTAGCACAAGGGATTAGAGGGCTGTGTCTTAAATATGCAAACTACGCAAATGTAAAAACTTCAGTTAAACCTGAAATGTATGAGATATTTAAAAAATATTATTTATCAAATAAACAATACTCGCTAACGGCAGCATATAAAATTGTATGCAGAAGTTTCCCTGATTGTGATATTCCAAGTAAAATGAGTTTTAACAGACTTTTACTAAAGGAGTATAAGCCTGAGCATATAAAACAATTAAGGGAAACTCCAATAAATCTGCCTGATTTATCATACAATGTTAAAAAAGAAATTGCTGATAAATTGTTATTTGATAAATTTATTGATGCTGCGCATTATCATTATGATTTATTAGATAAGAAAAATACCGAATCGGCAATTTGTCAAAAAGGTTATATTAAAAACCATTTAATACCATATTTTGAAGGGTATAAATTTAAAGATATTACTCAGGACATTATAATTAACTACCAAAGTAAAATGGTCTCTCTAGGGTATTCAATAGCAAGTATCCGCAGATTTTTATCGGTATTAAGCATTTTATTTTCAAAATATTCAGAATGTGCAGAAGATTTAAATTTCGTATCAGATAATGCACCAATTCCGTCATTGGAAATAAGTTATTATACAAACAAAGAAATAAAGGAAATAATATATAATAAAAAGCCGGAATTGTGGATATTGTGTTTAGGAATAACTCCGGCAGAACTATCCGCATTAAGATACGAGGATATAGATAAAAATAACAGAACTGTTTTTATTCAAAGAACCGTATTTCAAGGAGTAGAGCAACCGCACAGAGCAAAATACCGTAAGCGCCACCTAAAAATTCCCGCAATAATTTTTGATGATATAGATTTTAAAAATAAAGGTTTAATTTTTAAAGATATTGAAATTAATAATTATGACAAGCTTATAAATACGCATATTCACCTGCTGTTAGAGAAAAACGTACAAATAAATATAATCAGCAAAAATCTTGGTTTTCATAATATTAAAGATTTTGAAAGCAGATATAATTTTTTGTTACCGCAAAAATTGGATGATAATTTTCAAATTTTATAACTTTCCTGTAAAAAGCGCAAATATTACTTTTAACTGCTAAGTAACTATTATTTTTCATTTTTAACATCTAAATTATAGTCAACAATATTTTCTTTACTTGTTTTTTCTTCCCAAACCGTTGCAATATCACAAACTGAAGCACCATCTTTTTCTATAATATGAGTAAATTGATATGGGTTTTCTGTTCTGTTGGCACTGCAGGTTAAAGTGTCACCCAAAAAAGTTTCTTTATTAAACCTTATATGCAGATTTTTTAATCTGCGTGTTTTTCTGAATTCATCAGGGGCTGTCATCTCGGCAAGGTTTATATAACTTTTGTTGTTGACGTGTTTGTTAAAATCAGTATCTGATAAATTGTTAGTGTGTTCTATTTTTGTATAAACTTCCGTTGTTTCAGGAAGAATAAACTTCTTGTGTTCACCCAAAACAAGTTCATTAACAATTTCAAACTTTTCAGCAACTTCATCTGCTTTCACGGGTCTTTGAGTATCTCTGCTAATTAAAAACCACAATGAATTTCCTTTAGCAATAACTTTATCTTTAGAATAAATATAGAAGTCAATATAAATCTTGAGTTTAGAAACTTCTGAAAACCACAGTTCAACCTTTATCTCCTCTGACCAGAAGGGTAAATTTTCGGTAAAATCCATATTAATATCCGCAACAACCCAATACAGATTTTTTGCAAACAAATCGTATGCTGCCATTCTTTTGGTCGCCGTATATCTTGCAAAAGCGTCTTGCAGATACATTATTGCAGAAATCGGTCTGAGCCGATATTCAAATAAATCCATATTATCAAGTATTACATTGTATGTCTTTGTGTATTTTTGCATGATTTAATTTTCCATTTCCGTTAATCTTTTACCCAAATCAAATGCTTTTTCAAGGTCTTTCGGGAACTGTTCATCTCTTTGTTTTGCTTTTGCTTTTTCATCAACCATATCTGCCATATATTTTGAATAATCGCTAAATTGATATGTGTTATATGCGGTTAAAGTTTCACAGTATCCAAAAAATCTCTTGGCTGTATTTACATCAGGTGCAAAAATTGCAGGATAGTTAAACATTTCTGCTTGTTCAGGATTACAATTCATCGTATAAATAAATCCGACATTTAATTTTTTCTTAAGTAACATTTTAGGAAATGTCGGGTCATCACCTTTTGAATATGTCATCATAGCAAAGAATAATCTTTCTAAAACATTTCTGAACATTCCTGTTTGATAAGAGTAATAAATCGGTGTTCCCATAATCAGAGCATCAGCATCTAATATTTTTTCTAAAACAGGTCTTAAATCATCTTTATAAGCACAAAGTCCACCTGTTGTATTACCAATTCTCTTACAAGCAAAACAGCTGATACAACCCTTATAATTAAGATTTATAAGGTCAATATATTCAACATCTGCTCCAACTGATTCAGCACCTTTTTGTGCTTCTTTTAACATTTTGGCAGTATTCCAATTCTTTCTCGGACTTGCATTTAATATAATAACTTTTTTAGACATATTCTACCTCTCTTTTGACCTATGGCTATATTAGCATAAAAACATGTGGATTCTTCTATAAATTGCAAAGTTTTAAAGAATGTGCATAAATTTATTTTTGTAAATATTTATACTATAAGTCATTGACTTTTGGTCAGTATAATATATAATGAAATTATAGCATGTACTAATGAGGTGTTTCATTATGACTAAAAGACAAGAAAATGCGCTTAAAACCCGTAAGAAGTTAATAGATACAGCAGAAGATTTACTAAAAGCAAACGGTTTTAATGCCCTTTGTGTTGAAGATATAACCAAAGCAGCAGGAGTCGCAAAAGGTACTTTCTATGTTTACTTTAAGCACAAAGAAGATATAGTTGCTGAAATATGCAGAGGGTACTTTAAGGAAATTGAAGATGAAATATCAAATATGTCGGGTTCTGATATAATCGAAAAATTATCCCTGTATTTTGATAACTTTATGAAAGCGGTTGAACTCTATGGCATAAATATATGTCGTGAATGGATTAGGGGTTCAATAGACCCGAAAACGGCACCTGATAATACGGATATGAGCAAGTGGCAGTATGATGTTGATATGTTGAAAAACATACTGAATAATGCCATTAAAAATAAAGAACTAAAAAAAGATACACCTGTTGAACTCTTAACACATCTTATCATATCTGAACTGTACGGAATGATGACTTGTTGGTGTATGTCAGACGGTGTGTTTGAACCAAAAGAATGGACTCGAAAGTTTTCAGAGTTCCAATTAAAAGCAGTATTAGACAAATATTTAATATAAGGAGCAGAATTATGCAGTATGTAAAATTAGGCAACAGTGGTGTTGATGTTTCAAGAATTTGTTTAGGTTGTATGAGTTTCGGTAAGCCCGGCAAAGAAAACGGTGTTTTCCCTTGGGCTAAAGATTTTGACGAAGCAAAGCCTATATTCAAGAAAGCAATTGATTTAGGTATCAATTATTTTGATACGGCTAATGTTTATCAACTCGGAACAAGTGAAGAAATTACAGGTCGTTTGATTAAAGAATACGGACTTGATAGGGATGAAATCGTAGTTGCTACAAAGGTTCATTTTGCTATGAGAGAGGGCAGACCAAACGGTGCAGGTTCAAGCCGTAAAAATATTATAGCAGAAATAGACCACAGTTTAAAAAGATTAGGACTTGATTATGTGGACTTATACCAAATCCACAGACTTGACCATGAAACACCTATGGAAGAAATAATGGAAGCACTTCATGATGTAGTTAAGAGTGGTAAAGCAAGATATATTGGTGCTTCTACAATGTTTGCTTGGGAGTTTGAAAGATTAAATCAAATAGCAGAGAGAAACGGTTGGTCAAAGTTTGTTTCAATGCAGAACCAATACAACTTAATTTATCGTGAAGAAGAAAGAGAAATGATGCCTTTGTGTCAGGATAGAAAAATCGCAGTTGTACCTTGGTCGCCATTAGCAGGCGGAAGATGTGCTCACCCATGGGGAACTAAAACATACAGAAATTCAATGGATGATGTTTCTCCAATGGTATGGGGTTCAACAGATGCACAAGACAAGATTGTTGTTGATAACTTGGAAAAAATCTCAAAGGAACTTGGCTATACAATGGCACAGATATCACTTGCTTGGATGTTATCAAAACCTTATGTAACTTCACCTATTGTTGGGTTCACAAGTGAAAAACATGTTGAAGAAGCAGTATCGGCACTTGATATTAAATTGAGTGATGAAACAATCAAGGCACTTGAAGCACCCTATGTACCACATATTAAGACAGGAGCGTTCTAATGAAAGTATTATTATTTAATGGTTCACCTCATAAAGAGGGCTGTACTTATACGGCACTTACAGAAATTGCTAAAACTTTAAAAGAAGAAGGCATTGATTCTGAAATCTATCAAATAGGCATTGGTTCAATTACCCCATGCAGAGGTTGCTTTGCTTGTCAGAAACTTGGCAGGTGTGTAATAAATGACGATAAAGTAAATGAGTTTGTTGATTACATACAAGACTTTGACGGCTTTATTTTCGGTTCACCTGTTCATTACGGTTCTGCTTGTGGTGGAATTACAGCATTTTTAGACAGAGCATTCTTTGTTAATTTTACAAGCGGTAAGAAAGGTTTTGAACACAAACCTGCTGCTGCCGTTGCTGTTGCAAGACGGTCAGGAACTACTGCAACATTAGACCAATTAAACAAGTATATGACTATTACTCAAATGCCGATTATTTCAGGCCGGTATTGGAATATGGTTCATGGCTATACTCCTGATGATGTCAAACAAGATTTAGAAGGTATGCAGAATTTAAGAATACTTGCTCGTAATATGGCTTGGCATTTAAAATGCCACGAAGCAGGTAAAAAAGCAGGTATTGAACTTCCTAAACAGGAAGAAATTGTGTTTACGAACTTCATAAGATAGAGGAGAATGCAATGTCAAAGAGTTTAATAGTATATTTTTCAAGAATAGGCGAACAATATTCAGTTGGTGATATTTCAGAAGGTAATACTTCAATTATTGCCAAAATGATAGCAGATAAAACAGGTGGAGATTTGTTTGAAATTAAGGTTGCACATGATAACTATCCTCATGGTTATATGGCATTAACTGAATATGCTAAATCTGAAAAACAACAGAATGCAAGACCTGAAATAGTTGGTAGTGTTGATAACTTCAACGACTATGACGCAGTATTTATCGGTTATCCTAACTGGTGGGCAGAAATGCCAATGCCTGTTTATACATTTCTTGATAGTTATGATTTAACAGATAAAAAGGTTCATCACTTCTGTACTCACGAAGGGTCAGGCGGTGTAAAAAGAGAGGGCTTCGCTATCTATGGTCATACCGCACAGAACAACAGAGCCGAAGCAGAAAAACAAGTTTCGCAATGGCTGAAAGGATTAGGATTTTAATGGAAGAAGTTAGAATTGATGTAAGAACACAAAGCCCTGAAAGAATCACAGAAGCAAGAAGAAGTTCTGATTTGTGTTTTAGGATAAACCATACAAATCCTACAACACCTGAATGTCAGGAACTTATAAACGAACTCTTTAACAATACATTGGGTGAAAACACAAGAATAAATCCTCCGATTTTTACTATCCTTGCTGATAAAGTTAAAATCGGTAAAAATGTTATTATTATGAATGGGTTTCAATGTATGTCAGCAGGTGGCTTAACCATTGAAGATAATACAATGATTTCTCTGAATTGCACCATTGCAACAAACAATCACGATATGTATGACAGATATGTTATAACCTGTAAGCCTGTTCATATAAAGAAAAATGTATGGATTGGAGTTAATGTTACTATCTTGCCGGGGGTAACGGTTGGAGAAAATGCCGTTATCGGAGCAGGAGCAGTTGTAACAAAAGATGTTCCTGATAACGCAGTAGTTGTCGGAAATCCTGCAAGAGTGATAAAATATCTTGATGCAGAAAAATTTAAGGCTTAATTATAATTGGACTCGAACCATGTAAAACATTGGTGGTTATTGAATTTAGACACAAATTTTAATAATTTAATGATTAATAGATTAAATACAAATAAAGAGTGGAAAATGCCTTCCACTCTTTATTTCAATATGATTTAATTTTTAGAAACTCCCCGAAAAGTGCCAGAATCGAACTTTTTGTATAAACCTGTATTCCGCTATTGTTAACACTCCTATGGCTTTCTTCTATAAATTGCAAGGTCTTAAAGAATGTGCTTGTTTATAGTAGTATTTATTTATGACAGAATTTGACTATCAAAAATATATCGGATTGAATGACAATATTATAAAAATCAGAACATCTGTTTTTGTTGATGAACAGGGCTTTAAGGATGAGTTTGATGAAACTGATAAAACCTGTTCTCATATTGTCCTGTATGATAATGAAAAACCTATTGCTACTTGTCGATATTTTAAAGAGGGTGAAATTTATCACATTGGCAGAGTTGCGATTATAAAAGAATATCGAGGGCAGGGGTTAGGCAACAAAATTATGCAAATTGCCGAGAATGAAATTAGGGGTAAATGTAATGGTGAGAAATGCGTGGTTGAAGTTTCCGCACAAGTCAGGGTTTCAGAGTTTTATAAAAAATTAGGTTATAATGAAATCGGCAATATTTATTTTGATGAATATTGCGAACACATAAGAATGATAAAGGAATTATCATAAAATTTTTCTTAAATTTTCAACTATACAATTTAATTAATTTAAAGTCTCAGAATTTGGCTGAACCAAAAGCTCATCTATATTTTCTTCAAAATCTTTTGGCAGAATTTTACAATTATTTAGTGAATATTGAATTAACCTTTTTTCTCCTGGATGCAATAACTCATTAACTGCAAAAATTACATCAAAATAACTTGCTAAAAATGCAGAAATTCTGTGATTAATACTAACAATATCATTTCTTTTTATCGCTTTTTCAATCTGTTCATAGTATGAGGCAAAAGGCTTATCATACATCAGCATCATATTTCTTTTGATAATATTTTCTTTAAGTTCTTTTGGGTACTCAGTTTTTATTGACTTTTGCAAATTCAAAAGCCAATTATCCGTATCATAAATAATTTGAAAGTTGTTTAAGGTATATAAAAATGCAGTTGTATAACCGTTTGATGGGTAATGTTTAACCCAAACATTTTCTACAATATCGTTAAACCAATTTACACCCCAGTACATAACATCTAATTGTTGATTTAATTCATCAACAAAAAATTCA
>JAFVAR010000039.1 GCA_017480425.1 bacterium
GAGCAGTTCTTAAAAGAACTCAATCGAAAAATGTTTAAGTTTTCACATTTTTCTCTTTGAGCGCACGGCTCCCTCTCGTAAAAACGATACTTAATCGTTTTTACTCGGCACAGTCCGTGTGGTCGAGAGTTCGAATCTCTCCCTTGCTAGTTTTTGTATTTACCTCACGAGTAATCGCCTTGAGCAGTTCTTAAAAGAACTCAATCGAAAAATGTTTAAGTTTTCACATTTTTCTCTTTGAGCGCACGGCTCCCTCTCGTAAAAACGATACTTAATCGTTTTTACTCGGCACAGTCCGTGAGGTCGAGAGTAAAAAAGTACACAAGCACGCTGCAGAGCATACATAAATAGCCGTGACGAATCTTCTCTTTGCTATTTTGTTTTGTATTATTTTTAATCTGTAAAAAAAAGCTGCAATTTCTTGCAGCGTTCCACATGTGTATATGTTAAATAGAAATTTATTTTATAGAGCCATTGCCCTGTATTCAAGATTTTGCTCTGTTAAATCCGTAGGATTGTTATAGTCAAACGGTATAAAGATATCTATTGAGCTATTTGGAAGTTCTTCCAATCCGTACGCATCAACAAATCTTTCATCTAATCTTAGTTTATATTTACCCGGTGCTAAGCCTGAAATATAAAATTCTCCGCTTTCACCAACTGTCGAATAGTTAACTTCTTCTCCGTTTGCATCAAGTATAACAACGACAAAATCTGTTATTTTTAAGTTTCTGTCAAAATCATCAGAGATTTTGAGTACTCCGGATACAGAACCCACTGTACTTGCAAGCGGAAGTTCAAGTTTCGTTGTCAAACCGCTTTCAATTTTTACAGTTTTTGTTATTACATCATTTGTAAGCGGCGCAACTGTTATCGGAAGTGAATTCATATCTAAAGATATTTTGTAAACACCGGTTGATATAGCCGCAGATGCAACCCTTCCTCGTTTATTTGTATAGAATTTATCACTTGACCAGCTTGTTGCAATAGGAATATCTTTAACAGGAATATCTAAGTTCTTATCATATTTTCCGTTTTTATTGACATCAATAAACGCAACTGCTTCGAATATACCCTTGTCAGCATACTCATCTCCAACAGACTTAAATCCGTGATTAAATACTTGCAGAGCATCATTAAACATAAAGTTTACAGAGTGACGACTTGTAGTTGGTGTAAACATATTATCAATAAAGTATCCGCCGTTTTTAGAATATTGATATCCTACGTTCATCATTTGACCTGATTTTGCCCTGTAAGCAAGGTTTACACGCAAGTCATTTCCGCCCTGACCGTGGTAACGGAATCCCCACCCCAGAGAAAGAGTAAGGCGTTTCCAAGTCGGAAATGTATATCCAAACTTAAACATATTATAGTCATTATGATAGTTTGCCGCACGGTATTTAATAAAATCGTGTCCAAACGAAAATTTACCTTTATTTTTCGGAATTGGAATATCTACATTTGCATAAATATCTTTGTATCTTGAATAGAAATTAGTATTATTTGTTGTTTCAACATCATATTTTGTATCATATAAGCTCTGTCTTTGACCGCCTTCTACTCTTGCCCATCTTCCGAGTTCTCTTGAAACATTAAAATCATAATTATAGTTTTTGTTTCTGCCGAAATCATTTGAACCACGCTTGTGGAAGATATTGTACCTTACGTTTGCAACCTTTGGTACAACAGTTGATGCATTTATATTGTATTCATCAAATTTTATAGTACCGCCTTCATAACGGTGATTTATATTTGAATAATATTTATTGTATCCGCCTGATACACCGGTAGAATTAAACCTTAAAGAACCTTGTACACGACCTCCGGTTCTGTCATTTTTGGATGTTGAATCCGAACTTGCTATATAGAAATCCGGAGATGTATGGTACGCTTCCATTTTAATTTTTGAAGATTTTGGTCGAATTATCCACCATTTATGCTTTTGCAAATCTTTTGAATACTCTAATGTACCCTTACCCATGTAACCGCCTTTGGTTTCGTGTTCTCTGATATCGTGCGCAATACTTACACCGCCGGTTGCACGAGCTTTAAAGTTTGGATCTTTTTCAGAAATATATTCAATACTATTTAAAGATGTTGCACCTTCTTGATAATTTACATATTTTTGAGTACCACTTACAAGCAATGTATCGTTTGTCGGAATTCTGTATACGGTTTTGGGATTATGTTTATCATAAATCTTATCACCTGTTAATTTTGATTCAAAAGTAACATTATCTTTCAAACCTTTTTGATAATATCCGCCTACAGTTGCTTTCTTGTTGTTACCAAAGTAGATATTTTGTCCTTCTCTGAACAGACGGTTTTGATAACCCCATACACCTGCGTATACTGAGCCTCTTTCTTCGTCTTTAAAAGGTCTGTCACCATAGAGTTGATATCTTTCTTCTTTTACTAATTCAATTGAGCCGTCTTCATTGATTTCTTCGACTTTTATAGCTTGAACCTTTTCCGGCAGAGGGAAGTCCTTAAGTGACCAGTACCCTGAATAAGTATCTATTGTCACAGGTTCTCCGCCATTAACAGAAACTCTTACCAAACTTGTCGGCTTCACATACCCTTTTAGCTCGCTTGGATGCTCTTTTTGGTAGTCGTAGTTAAAAATTTGAGCACCAAAAATATTAGTACCTATTTCTGAATCTACATCAGATTTCCCTTTTACTTTACCTAATTCATACCAATAATCTTTATCATTTTTCTTATTTTTAAACTTGTTCATATAAGTTGCAGAAGCTCCGCCAAAAAAGAAGGCATCTTGTCTATAGTGGAACATATTTGCCTCTGCCCTATATTTACCGCCAAAAGCGTCACCTAAAATTGCAAGCTGAGTATTACCTGATACAGTATCATTAATTACATGCGAATCATACCAACGTGTTGACATATTATCATTCACCATATCATTATGTATACCAATACGTTTTAATGTAATTACTCCGCTCTTTTTAGGTAGTATTGTATCCGGATGTGCTTTAGGGCCTTTATCTTCATTCCATTCATTTGTTGAATTGCGTAAGACATTTACATCTCTGTCTATATGCGCAGCAAGTGTGAGTGAAGAATAATCCGTTTCAAGTTTTATACCAAAAATCTGTTCGGCACTTTTTGCTGAAATAAATGCTTCATTCATGACATTATCCATAAGACCTTGCTTTAGGAATATAGGCTTTCTTGTCTGAATTATTGCACCGTCTAAAGTTATATTATCAGCTGTTATTGCACCGCTTTTACCGTCAAAAGATATAAATGTTATCAATTTATCTACACGGTTTGCTTCGTATTTGATTTCAAACATAGATGCCAAAAGTTTGAACGGAACAAGTATTTCCTGACCTTGTCCTATCATAATTTCAACATCTTCATAAACTTTATCATTAATAGTTATATAGGAAATTGTAGAATCTTCCGCAAACGCAACAGAAGTCAGACACATTGTGCCTGCCATCGCTGCTAAAATTATTCTTTTTTTGATTCTACTTAACATCTCTTTCTCTCTTTATCTCCGTGATGAGAGTTTGGGGTTTTTCTTTCTCTATTTAACTATTTTTCTTTCTCCCTCACCTTGAGGAGAGGGGGGGTGAGGTGCAGCCTTGCACTTTCACTTCCGGTAATTTTGTTTTCTATTTAACTTTCTCTTATTTTGCGATTGCAGTAAATGTCACTACTGCTTGATATGTACCTGAAGAATCTTGAGCTATGTTATAGGTACTTGTTATAGGAGTTCCTCCTACTGTTTGTAACAAGTTTGAGCTTTCCCCACCGTTTGTTTTTATTTGCCAGATATTACCGTAAAATGGATTTTCCGGCACATATTCTAATGTCATTGGGGATTCTATATTCATTGTTATAGGATAGGCTATACAATTTTTATTTAATTTATTGCCCATTTTAGCTCGTTCAATATCTTGGTACGTAGGTTCATTTTCTACGTTTACAAATACTATGGCTTTTAATCCTCCTATATCAGCAAATGCCGAGGTAGGAACACTTGTAGGTGTCATTGAAGTCAGAAAATAATCATAACCGCTATCGTCACTATTGGTAGTTATTTTGAAAGACGCACTCAAACCGCCATGTGTACCTGTTGCAGGGTCTATTACACCTTGATTATTTTCACTTAACTTCTGTATGGCAACTGCCGGTTCGGCAGAAGTAAGTAATCTCTGCCGAACATCTACAGTGCCATAAGCCTTTACGGTACTCGTAAGTACCGCCGTAATTAATATTAATGATGTTAATATATTACGTTTCAATTTCGTCACCTATTATAATGATGTATTTGTTAATGTTAATGTTGCTTGGTATGTACCAGATGAATCGTGAGTTGAGAATGTGTTGTTATCAGCACTTCCGCTAATTAAGTAGCTGTATGTACCTGTACCATTCTTCATTGTGTAAGCAACTTGTTTCTTTTCATTGTCCCAAGCAGGTGTAATTCCTGATGCGGAATTTTCTGCGTGGCTAACAGTCGGTTGTATTTTGAATGAAATTGCATCTTTGTTGCTTGCTTTTGACGGAGCAGAACTTGCAGCATTTGTAACATCTCCATCTGCAGCTACACCGCCAACTTTTGTAAATACAATGTGCAAATCATCTGTCGCATCTCCATCATTTGAATAAAGTGCTTGAGCACCTGATACTGTATTAGTTCCTTGTAAATAAAGAACTTTTGACGAAGCATTTGAAATTACACTGAATGTACCGGTCATTGCACTATCAATAGAGATTGAACTATAGTTTTCGCCAAATGTAACAGTTGATGTCTGATCTTGGGTTGTAGCATCAATCTTTAAGTAATCTGCTAATGTTAATTGATACTGAACCGAGTCATTTGCTTGCTCGTCACCTGCTGCCATTGCACCTGATGCAAATACGCCTAGTGCCATAAGTGTTAACGCTGTTTTTGTGAATGTTGATTTTCTCATTTGGGGTACCTTCCTTTCTTACTTTAGATTTTTTCACCTTTCATTTCTAATATTGCGTCTTTCTTTATGTTTTTCTTGTTATCATTTTCGTCGTTGTAGGTTAAAACCAGTCTTACCGTGTATTCACCCGCTTCTTTAAATTTGTCTTTCGAGATGACTTCTTTTAATGTATAGCTGTTCTCTGCTCCGACTACATGTGATTCTATAGATATTTCATCTATTAATTTTTTACCTTTTACTACCTGAATTTTTCCGTAGTATCTGATTTTGCTATTACCTTTTGACAAAATTTTTGCTTGAGCTACATACCCATTTTGAGATTTTATAACTTCAAAAGACTCTACATCACCAATCTTTTTGAAGTTGCCTTTATCTACATAAACAGGAACTCCGACTCTTGTCTTTAGGATAAGCTGTGCACCGATTCCAAAATTATTCGGAACATTCATTTCTTTTGGATTTACGTCTTCCAAGTATAATATTGCTCTTGATTCACCATCAGGTAAACTCTTTATGTTTGCAATATTCACACGAACTTTTTGCGACTTTCCCGGAGGAACAGTGAATTCTGACGGGACAAATCTTATTTGTTTTGATATGTTATGCGAATCATTTACGTTATCATCCATCAGCATATCACCTTTGTCAGATACGCTGAAATATCCTGCATAAGCTCTATATCTTACCGGTTTATCTGTTTCTCCTTTTATTTCTATTGCCGTTGAAACATAATTATTTCTGATTTTATTTGCATTGATTTCTAATCTTGTCGGAGAAACAGTAATTGAAGCGAACGCAGGTACGCTTAATCCGAATGCTATTAATAATCCTAAAATTTTCTTTTTCACTTACTTTTCCCCTTCCCTTAATATATATTTGACTGTATTTACATAATTTCCTGCAGGTATAAATTTGCCGTCTTTACCTTCTACAGAATACTCTACCGAAACATGTTCATTAACCGCAGGAGCCTTACCTCTGGCTAAAATTATTTCTCTTTCAGGAGTAATAAGTGCACGCTCCTGAAGCCTGTTTGTAACTCTTGAAGAACCTGCAACAGTTCTTACATAATAGTTTCTGCCTTCCATATCACCAAAGTCTTTTGGATCAAGTGACAATATCCAATCAGTATTTGAGTTTATATATACCATTGGCGCACTCTCTGTAGAAATTTTTCTGTTTCTTTCAAAAACATCTTTTGCCCCGACATTAATCCTCGGTTCTTCTGAGTACAAATTTAATTCTTGATAAGGCTGTATGTTAAACTGCATATTGAACACTGTAGTTGAAACAATCTGTTTTGTTTCAATATCTGTTGCTTGAACTTCAAGATTTATACTATAAATGCCTGCCGGAACAATCCCATATCCTTTTATTTTTGCGGTCATACTGCGAGGTACACCGCCCATACTCATATCATAAAATATATTTGAATATTCATTGTATCTAACATATACATCTTGCTTATTGTTGTTGATATAAAAATATTGAAGCGGAATTTGAACACTTCCGTCTGAATTTGATACACACTCATCCAAAGGTCTTACAGCAATATAATAACTTCCGCCATCATCACTGTTAATCAGCAATGTGCGTTCAATATTATTAGACGTGGTTATAGTATCACCCTGATAATCCAGAATTATCATTGAGGCATCTGCTCGGGGTAAAACTATACCTGCACATAATATTAATGCTGTAACTAAAAACTTTTTCATGAAAAATTCTTTCTTTTGGGATATCCTATCCCGATTGTAACAATTTGTAACAAAATTTCAATCCTAATTTGAACTCATATCCTCTATTTGGTGTATATTTTGTACGAAAAATCATACGTTTGGTGGATATTTTTTTGCAAAAATTAAAGCGATTTTTCACAATAAATTTTTACAACGACTTCCATACTCCATGTATAACGGCATTTTTTTGAAAAACTTTAGGATTTTTTGAATATTTTTTACAATTTGTTACATATTGTCATGATACAGACAAATATTGTATTATAGACACGGGGAGAATCTTAACGGGTTGATACTAAAGCAGCATGTCCGTACGGTTTTAGGAAGAGATTTAAAAGCAATAAAAAATATAAAAACCGAAAATACTCGTTAAATATAGCAATTCGGTCAATTTAAATATTTGTATTAAAAGAAAATAATACGACCGGAAAAATAAAAAGGGATGAAGATGAATATTATAAAAAAACTAAGCTTTGCATTAATCGCATTTTACATTGGATTATGTACAGCTTATGCAGAAGAAGCAAGCGTTATTTTTAACATTAATGTACCCTCATTTACAAGAATTACACCGGTAACAAGTCCTGTTTTAATTGCAAACATAACAGATAAAACAGGTAACCTGCATTCACCTTTGGTAAGCAAATTTAAAGTAATTACGAATTCCTCTGACCAAACTCAACTTTACTTAAGCGCAAATGTTGTTACGGATGCGGGATATGAAAACGCAATGTATGAACAAGGAGGAAGAGTTTATATAGCATTTGCGCACCTTGCAGGAATTCCGAGTTCATCTGCATTACATAATTGCAAAATGGGCGCAATTGCTGATGCAAGTCCCGGAATCGTATCTTATCCTATCACATCTATTCAAGGAGCAGAACACAAGTTCTTACCGTCCAAACAAAAATATGAAGTAGTCGTTAATAACGGAACCTCGTATGTTACCGTTAATGTCGGTTCCAATGTTAACAGAATGTCATTTGCGCCAAATGATCCAAGAGGTTTTTATCAGGCAGTATTATCTCTGACGGAGGCTGATATATAGAAAAAGTGAAAATTAACAACCACAACAGAATATCAAAAAAAACGCAAGCGGTGATAATTATGCTGATTGCGATATTTTGTTGTTCTCCTGTATTCAGCAGCGATTTTGGAGATATTTTCACACCTCCGACAGAAGAAATTATATCAGAAGACGAAACTGCAACAAATTCAGAGCAAGTTGCCTCAGGGGAAATATACCTTGATTCTTCAGTTATCGACAACCCTTTTACAAATATTCCAAGCCCCAGCGAGTACAAAAAACTTCCCAAGACAACTCCTAAAATTATAGAATCTCCGCCAAAATATACTCCAATCGACAAAAAACAAGACACAAGCCTAAATGAATTTGTACCGCCGAACTACATTTCTCCATCACAATTTAAATCTAAAAAACAAGCAGACGTTGAGAACAATAACCCTGTTGTTTCGCCGACTCTTCCGGCTAAAGTACAGGAAGTTAAAACTGCTGAAACATCAACGGACAGTTTAAACAAACTTAGCAGTTTTTCTCAATCTATTGCGGAAGATGATATTGATTACGAAGGCAAAATTATAACAGGTATCAGATTCACAGGACTAAAGCTAATCAAAGAAAGCACACTGCGCTCCGTTATTAATTCCCATAACGGAAGCGTCTACAATTCCGAAAGGCTTCAAGAAGACCTTCAAAGAATTTACAATATTGGATATTTTACAGATATAATGTCAGTTGAACCGCTCTTAAAAAACGATGATACAGTAGAACTTAACTTTATTGTTAACGAAAACATTCCGGTTAACGACATTTCTATTGTCGGAAACACAGTACTTTCGACAAAAGAGCTTTTGCCATTTATTACTCCGTTAAAAGGTCTACCGCAAAATTTAAAACTTATAAACAGTTCTATAGAAAAAATCAACAAATACTATCAGGAAAAAGGTTACATTCTTGCTAATGTAGTATCTGTTGACGATACTTCACAAGGTAACTTAAGCTTTGGTATTGCAGAAGGTGTTATTGATAAAATTGTTTGGGACGGCAATGAAAAAACTAAAGACTTTGTTATTGCAC
Source organism: bacterium (assembly GCA_017480425.1). Taxonomy (GTDB): domain Bacteria; phylum Cyanobacteriota; class Vampirovibrionia; order Gastranaerophilales; family Gastranaerophilaceae; genus CAG-196. The sequence continues at coordinate 8,787 of JAFVAR010000039.1, forward strand.
GTAACGTCATGACAGAACCCGGAGCCGTATATAATGAAGAATACATAAAAAAAGACTTAGCAAGATTGTATTCCACACAAATTTTTGATGAAGTTGACAGAAAAATTGAACCGAGTCCTGATAAAGAAGGAGAATACGTTATTACAATAGAAGTTAAAGAAGGAACATCAAACAGTGTTTCTATCGGCGGAGGTGTCGATAATGCCCTCGGTATATTTGGTTCTGTCGGATACCAAGAAAGAAACTTCCTCGGAAGAGGTCAAAAGCTCTCACTTTCGGGTATGATAGGTTCAGGTGTACTGTTAAGTGATGCCTCTATAAAGAACCGAATGAACTACAATTTAGAATTAAATTTCAAAGAACCGCACTTTATTAATGCTGATAATTCATTAAGTTCAAAACTATACTACAGAGATTTAGGCAGTTATCAGGTACCGCTTGCAATAGAAAGGCGTTGGGGAGTTAACGGAGTTATAGAACACAAAGTTAAAGGATACGATAACCTCACAACAAACCTCGGTTTAGGTTTTGAACATATTAAGCTTAAAGAAGGCGACTATAATAAAATCTCTGAACTTTACAGAAAAAGAAATATAGATTTTGCTCAACGTAAAACACAATTAAGAGGCGGTCCTTTCTTAAATATAGCACCTGGGATTAAATACAGTACTGTTGATGATGAAACTATGCCCAGAAAAGGTATGGTCGCAAAAGCAAGCTTTATGGAAGCATTTAGCCTTTCTAACCTAAAACGCACTAACGGCAGGTTAATTGGCGCTATAACAAAATATATTCCTGTATTTAAAAAATCAACACTTGCTATCGGTGCTAAGGGAGGTATCAAAGTTCACGGAGATGAAATGCCGGAAGTTATGGCATTTAGATTGGGCGGTCCTTATCCAGTAAGAGGATTTAAAATGAATGGTGTCGGCACAGGTGAATCATTCCTAATGGCAAGCGCAGAATTGCAAACTCCAATACCGTTCTTTGACAGATTCAAATATGATATTCTCAAAAATACAAGATTTGCGTTCTTCGTAGACGCAGGTAAAGTATTTGATCCCACGGTTACAAGCAAACTGTTTGACCGTCCGAATAGCGCTATTACTGCAGGTGTAGGTTTAAGAGTCTATATTCCGGGGGTAGGACCTATCACAGTCGACTATGGGATTCCGCTTACTAACCCCGGGCACTACGGTTCAAAAAGAGGATACTTTACTTTCGGAACCGGAGGTTTGTATGATAGCTACTAGTTTAATTATATAAGTGAAATTATGAAAAAGATTATTTCAGTATTTATTCTTATGTTAACACTGTCACCGGCATTTGCAGGCAGTGTAGGTTTTATAAACTATGAAAAAGTTTACGAAAACTATCAATTTGCAAAAACTACGATGAGAGAAATTCAGACAAAGGAATCAGAAATTCAAAAATATCTTAAACAGAAGGAAGAAGAGTTCCAAAAGCTCGAATCTCCTTTGCAAAAATCAAAATTTGAAGCAAGTGTTCAAGCAGAGCTCAAAATAAAAGAAAATGCATTTAACGATTTTAGAGAAAAAAGAGAGGAGGCTGTTTATACAAGAATTCACGCTGTAACAGAAAAAATACGCTTGGAGAAAGGTTTGGATGCAATACTGGATGCCAGATGCGTATTTTCAGGTGGAATTGATATTACCGATGATTTAATAAAAAAACTTAATTCAAATTAGAATAGACACGCTTTCTATTTTTTAATAAAATTGAGTTGGAAATAGGAGTTATTTTATTATGAAAGAGATTATTGAATTTATAAAAAATCATTTTGATTTTCACCTTTACGGTGTTACCTGGTTAGCCTCGGCATTTGGTTTGGCAATTATTCCATGCTTGCTATATATGCCGCAAAAATACGGTTTTGAAAACGGATTATTGGAAAATATTCAAATGGTTGTTTTATTTATAACTTTTGGATTATGTCTTACCGCAAAATTTAATCAAAGATTTTTCAAATTTGCCGCACTTGCTCTCACTATTATTATAATAAGAGAAGTTAACTGCGGAAGAACATTATTTTTCCCAATTCCCGGCGAATACCATAAATATTATTCTTGGAAAGATCTTCCATGGCCGTGGCTTGGAAAAACTGTACACACACTATATGGTTTGTGGATTGCTTTTGTTGCATTGGTTTTTCTGAAAAAGAAATTTTACGTCGATTTATGGCAAATGATTAAAAAAATAAAAATTCCTGTTTGGAATTTGCTTTTCATGGGTTTTGCATCTTTTATGGGCGCAATTGCAGAAAAGGCAACAAATAATAATTTCATCTTTGAAGAAGGATTTGAATTATTTTTCTATGTTTCTTTGCTGGGAATTGTGTATTTGTATTCAAGAAATGAAAATTTCAAGCTTGAAGACTAAGAATATAAACTATCCTGTTTGGCATAGTATAAATTTTTAAACAAATAAATAATTAACAAGTGAAACTTTAAAATTAGAAGGAGTTTTTATGAAATTAATTTTGAAATGGGTACTATTTGCATTAGCAATTGTTTTTATCGGTTGGCTTATCCCCGGAATTTCAGTTGCAAATTTTGTTGCAGCACTAATTATGACTATTGCTATTGCTCTTGTAAACATCTTTATTCGTCCGCTTATTGAGTTTATTTCCATGCCTATTAATTTTTTAACATTAGGTTTATTCACTCTTGTTATTAATACTCTACTATTTATGCTTGCAGGGTATTTTGTTACAGGAATTTCAATTGACGGATTTTTAAGTGCACTACTGGGTTCTCTTGTTTTATCCGTTCTTGGAGTAGTTATCGACTCATTAACAGCATAAAAAAATACAACAAAATGTATATTTTGTTGTATAAATTCTTTTTTTTCATGCACTTCTTTTCTTCCTTTTATTTGCGAGGTAAAAGGAAGAAAAGAAGTACCAAGAAAAGAAGGAAAACACGTAATTGTTTTCTATGCTCTTACGAGCGTGAATTTAAATGGATGAGTTTGGCAAAGCCAAATATATTCATTTTCTCACCCCAACCCTGTCTTGACTTGCTCACGTTCAACGGGCACGCTTTACGCTTTAGCCCTCTGTTCGCAAGTCGTTCTCTCACCAAATGCAGATGTGGGTGGGGGAAACTGTTATAAATAAATTCTGTAGCCTTATTTCCTACCAATGTATTAAAGAGATTCGGCGAATGCCGAACTCAACCATTCAATCTTTCAGCCGTAAGGATGATGTGGTTATCCA
>JAFVAR010000040.1 GCA_017480425.1 bacterium
CTGGGAAGCAAAATTGGGCTCATTAGATGTAGCAGCAGATAACGCAGCAACAGGTGCTGATATGTTATCAACATTGGAAGACCATTATGCATTAATTTCAACACACGTACAACGTGTAAGAGACTTGACAGAACAAGCAGCAAACGGAACTTACGGTTCTCAATCAAAATCAGCAATTCAAGAAGAAATCAGAGCAAGACTTGATGAAATTAACCGTATTGCAGCAAACTGCGAATTCGGAGGTGTAGATTTAATGAAAGGAGCAGATGCTCCGATATATCTTCAAGTAGGTCTTGATTCAGATATGACAAAGAGCGGTATCAAACTTTCAGAAAACTTATTTGCAAAAGGTGATATTCAATCATTATTCAAAATTACCGGTACAAAGTCTTACACACCAATAACTGTTGAAGACCTAACAGCAGAAGAAAAAGAAGGCAAAACAGCTCCTCAACAAGAGGCACTTGCTACAGAAAAAGCTCTTGCAAAGATTTCTAAAGAATGTGCAGGCTTAGGTGGTGCAGGTGAAAAAACTGCAGCAGAAATGCTTGAAAGAATTGACCAAGTAATCAATACAATTTCAAACCGTGTAACAACCTTAGGTGCTGCACAAAACAGAGTAGAATCAGCAATAGAGTCAATAGCAGTACAGTCAGAAAACATCACATCATCTCTGTCAACATTAAGAGACGCGGATGTAGCACAAGAATCATCAAACTTCTTGAAAGCACAAATATTACAACAAGCATCAGCAACACTGCTTGCAACAGCAAACCAATCACCAAGCATTGCTTTGAACTTGTTATAATAGATATTCTGACATATATATTTATTCTAAAAAAGAGCAAGGTTTTAAAAGCCTTGCTTTTCTTTATCTTAAAATTTGTGATACAATCAAATAGTAAGAGTAGATGAGGATAGTATGTACGAATTCCCATTTGAATTGGATGATTTTCAGAAAGAAGCTTGTGAGCATATATCAAACGGTAAAAGTGTAGTAGTTTGCGCACCGACCGGAGCCGGTAAGACTGTTATAGCGCAGCATGCAATTCATTGTGCATTAAGAGACGGGAAAAGAGTATTTTATACAACTCCGTTAAAAGCTCTCTCAAACCAAAAATTCAGTGATTTTTCAGAACAATATGGTGCAGATAAAGTCGGGTTATTAACAGGTGATACTTCTTTTAACAGAAATGCACAAATAGTCGTAATGACAACAGAAGTATTCAGAAATATGCTTTATGGTACTAATTTTGGCTCTGTTACAGATAATATGAAAGAAGTTCGCTATGTTATACTTGACGAAGTTCATTATATGAACGATGAACAGCGAGGAACCGTTTGGGAAGAAAGTATTATATATTGCCCTACTAATGTTCAAATAATTGCGCTTTCTGCAACAGTTGCAAATGCAGATAAACTTACAGAGTGGATAAATACAGTACACTCAAAAACAGAGCTTGTTAATACGGATTTTCGTCCTGTTCCGCTGAGATTTTTCTATTTTGATTCATCTCAGCCCAATACAATTCTGCCATTGTTAACTCCGAGCGGAGCTTTAAATAATAAAATTAAACCGGAGAAAAAACAATTCAGACGTGGTAAACCTGTTCAGAAAAGAAGTACGGTAAAAGATGTTGTAAGGGTTTTGCATGAAAAGGATATGCTTCCGGCAATATATTTTACTTTTTCACGCAAAAAATGTGATGAACAAATGGAAAAATGTGCAGAGTTATGTCTTGTCACTCCTTCTGAACAGGCTGAAATCAGGCAAATTGTTGACGAATATATTGCTGAAAACCCGTATTTATATAAAAACAAACACATAGAATATTTATTGCAAGGTGTAGCATCTCACCATGCAGGTTTGCTTCCCGGATGGAAAGTGCTTGTTGAAAAATTGTTTCAAAAGGGGCTTATAAAAGTTGTTTTTGCGACGGAAACTCTTGCCGCAGGTATCAATATGCCTGCTCGCTCAACAGTAATCAGTTCTATAAGTAAGAGGACAGACAGTGGTCATAGAATGCTTACTCCAAGTGAATTCCTTCAAATGTCAGGAAGAGCCGGCAGAAGGGGTATGGATGAAATAGGTTATGTGACAATTGTAGGAACAGCTTTTCAAACTCCGGAAGAAGTTGCCGAACTTGTTTTGAGCGATGCGAATCCTCTGGAAAGTAAATTCTCCCCGAGTTATTCAATGGTATTAAATTTGCTGCAAAGATTTACGCTTGAAGAAGCAAAAGAGCTTGTGCTGAAAAGTTTTGGATATTTTTCATCCAATTCAAGAATAGAGCCTCTTTTAAAATTACAAAAAGAAATAGAAACCAAGATAGATGAATGTAATCAATTTGTATGTTATGCGCATAAAACAAATAAGGATTTGCTTGATTATAATAAAGTAAGAGAAATATACGTTCAGAACAGAAGAGTTTTTAAAACAATACAAAAGCAGGAAAAGAAGAAGAACAGACCGCTGACGGATGAAGCAAAAGAGTTTGGACGTCAAAATAAAATTATGCTGGATAAAATGCATTCATATGAGTGTGATACTTGTAAATTATTCAAAAAACATATGAAAAATATTGATGTTTTGAATAGGTATGAAAGTAAACAAAAGCAATTAGAAAAAGAAATTCTAAAACAAAAAGATATATTCTGGAACAAATTTTTATCACACAGAGCAGTATTGACAGAATATGGCTATTTAAAAGATGATTATCCGAATGAACATGGTGTTATTATTTCACAATTACGTTCCGAAAATGAACTGTTTCTTGCAAAAGTTATATTTTCAGGCGTATTAGAGGGCTTAACTCCTGCCGAACTGGCATCTGTTATTTGTGCTTTGACAACTGAAGATATGAGAGCGGATCTGTACTCACAATTACCGCTTTCTCCAAATGTAAGAAAACGCTTGAATAAAATTAAAGATATTAAAAGGGATTTGGATAAAAAGCAGAAAAATTATGATGTTGAAGATCCTATGTACATAAATGCATTTTATTCACCTCTTATAGAAATGTGGACAAATGGTGCAGAGTGGGAAAGTATAGTTGACGAAGTTGATATGGGAGAGGGAGATATTGTACGCTCTTTCAAACGAGTTATAGATGTTCTGCGTCAATTTTGTACAATTGCAAATATTCCGGAAGAACTTGTTTTTACTGCAAGAGAAGCGATTGAAATGATAAATCGCAGTCCTATTGATATTGATAATTAGAATTTTCTATTTACGCTTAAATTTCTTCATTATAAAATGTAAATATGGATATATGTATTTTTCCCGGAACATTTAATCCTATACACAGAGCCCATCTAAGTATGGCTGAGTTCATCTTGAAAAATTATAATTTTGATAAAATAATTTTTGTACCTTCTTATATTCCTCCGCATAAAGAGTTGGATAAAAGTATGGCAGAGCATAGATTTAACATGGTTAAACTGGCAATTTCCGGAAATAAAAAATTTGGAATTTCTGATGTAGAGTATAAGTCTAATGGTACGTCATACTCTCTGATTACTGTACAGAAAATAAAAAATGAGTATAGCGTTAAAGGAAGATTAAATTTTATTATTGGGACGGATGCTTTTTTAAATGTAAAAAGTTGGTATAAAGCTGATGAATTGAAAGAACTTGTTCATTTTTTGGTTTTCCCAAGGGGAGATGATAGTATAATAAATGAAGAGTTTGATGGGTATAGTTATGAATTAGTAGATGCTCCGAAATCAGATATTTCATCTACAGAGCTGAGAAATGAACATTATGAACTGACTACAAATAAAGTTAAGGATTACATAAAGAAGTATGAATTGTACAATTAATAATATTGAAAATTGGTTAAAAGAAAATTTGACAAAAGAAAGATTTGAACATTCACTTGGTACGGCAGAGTGTGCAAAAAAACTTGCGTTAATGTACGGATTAGATTCAGATAAAGCATATTTTACCGGTTTAATTCATGATTGTGCAAAGTGTATGGCAAAAGACAAGACATTGGAAATATTGAAAGCATTGCCTCTGGAGGATGGAGAATTCTGTAATGCAAAAACACATCATGCTCCGGTAGGTGCATATATAGCAAAAAATGAATTCGGAATAAATGATGAAGAAATATTGTCTGCAATAAGATGGCATACAATAGGCAAAGTTAATATGACAATGTTTGAAAAGATAATATTTTTAGCAGATAAAATTGAGGAAAGAACACGCCCCAAAGAGTGTGTTGAATTAATAAATCTTCTAAAAGAAAAGAACGGTTTAGACAAAGCATTGCTTGTTTGCTATAAAAATACGATTAAAAGTTTGGTTGACAGAAACCTCCCCATTTGTTCATCAGCTACTGAAATATACAATAGCTTGTTGAAAGATTCTACTAATAATGTATGATGGCGAAAAATTCAAAAGAGTAGTATAATATATACTATGAGGAAGAGGTTAATTTCTTATATTTTATGCAGTTTATTGCTGATAAATACAACTGTTTTTGCAGACAGCGGAACTTTTTTCCGTGGTCATGCAGAGTATGATAATAAATTTAACAGACCTGAAGAAGAACTATTTACCGGTAAAACTGAAACTCTTGAAAAAAGAGATGTTATAAATATGACAGTTTCTCAAGTTATTGATGGTTCTTTCTCAATAGAAGGAGATGAGTTTTTTGCTGAAGTAACATCTGATGTTATTGGAGATAAAGGTGTAATTATTCCAAAAGGAAGTAAAGCTCATGGGACTATTGTTCAAACTTCTGAAGCAAAACGTTTGGGCAGAAACGGTTATGCGGACTTAAGTTTTGATTCAATCATAACTCCGGATGGCAGAGAAATTCCAATTGAAGGGAAAATGTCTACCAGACTTCATCCGATAAAAGAAGCTTCAAAAATTGTCGCACAAGATTTAGGTTATACTGCCTTGGGCGGTCTTGCTGGAGGCGTCTTCGCAGCTCAAGCGTTAGGGATAGAAGCTGCTATTGCATCTCATGGCTATACTCTTGCCGGAGGTGCTGCGATTGGCGGAACTATAGGACTTGGCATGGCGTTATATCGTAAAGGTAAGGATGTTTTAATCGCTCCTGGTGATGAAATTAAAGTAAAAATAATGTCTAATATTGAACTTCCGGTATACAGAGAAGAAGCTTTAAAACAAGAAGAATTGACTTATCCGGGGCTTGATATAAGAATCGCAAATATAATATATGAAAAAGACCCTTTTGGGGAAGTTAATACGATAACTCTATCTTTAGCTATCTCAAATATGTCAAAAAAGACAATTTCCGGTATGGATTTGACATTGGTAAATGATTATAATGCAGTGTTTAATCCGTCAATTTTTGGGGATACAAAATTGATGTTTTCGCAGTTAAAACCCGGAGACAGGTATGCAGGACGAATTTCGTTTGCAGTCAATAACGTTAAACATTCTTATTGGTTAACAGTAAATGATAGAGCGACAAAAAAGCCGCTTGCTAAAATATCATTAGACAATGCTTATAAGCACGTATCAAAAGATGTGAAGAAAAAGAATGATAAAGTCGGCAGGGGTAAAACCAATTACTATAAGGAAGACGATCCTTTTGATATATAAAAAACTCACCGTATGCGGTGAGTTTTTATATAATACTAATCTAAATTATAATTTAACATTGAAATAACTTTTATTCCATTTTTTTCTAACTTTTCTCTGCCTTTCAGCGAATCCAGTTCAATTATGAAAGCAGATGCAACAACCTCAGCACCTGCCTTGCGGCACAAGTTACAAGCAGCAACTGCAGTCCCACCGGTTGCAAGTAAATCATCTATAACAACAACTCTATCACCTGATTTTAAAGCGTCAGCATGCATTTCAATAGTGTCCGTACCATATTCAAGAGAATAAGATTCCTTTATGGTTTTTGCAGGCAGTTTATTCGGTTTTCTTATGGGTATAAATCCTGCTCCTAGTTTGTACGCAAGAGCTGCGCCAAAGATAAATCCTCTGGATTCTACACCTGCAATATAGTCAACATGTTCGTTTTTGAACTTTTCATATAAGAAATCCGTCATTAATTGCATAGATTTTGCATCTTTTGTTGCAGTCGTTATATCAAGAAAAAGAATCCCCGGTTTTGGAAAATCCGGAACTTGTCTTATATGCTCTTTTAAATATTCATAACCTTCCAGTGTAATTGTCATTTTAATACCTCTTGCAATTTTTCCTGTAATTTTTTAATCTGTTTATTTATTTTATCTTTAATTTTTTCTTTTTCTTCCAAAACTAAACCGTGAGCTGTTTTACCCCAGTTCATATCTTTTTTGCAGAAAAGTATTTTCCCGAATATAAATAATTCCATGGGAAACCATATTATAAAGAAATATACCGTCGTTATAAATGCTTCACTCAATGCTTTACGTCTTGGCACATTATCATATCTTCTTAAGCTGTATCTTATAAGCAAGAAAAAACCCAACCAAACTACAGCTGCAACAATTAATGAAGACCAAAGTACGTTGTGCAAGCTATATGGGTCAATTTTGTCAGCAAATAATTTGACAATTCTGAATATGACTTCCATCATAAACCATAACGGCATTATGAATTCAGTAATATAAATTGCCATATCAAGCTGAGCTCTCAGTGACATTTTTTTTGATGTCATGGCTGCCCAAAAATATTCCAAATACCTTCTGATAGTTCCCTCAAGCCATCTTCTCCTTTGACGGAATAAAGGGAATATAAATACAATACCTTCTTCATATACACAAGCATCAGGACAAAATCTTACATCCCAGCCCTTAATATGTAATCTGGTAGACATGTCCAAATCATCAGTAATTGTATAATTGTTCCAACCGCCAATATCAATAAGAGCTTGACGTTTAATAAGTTCTCCGTTTCCTCTTAACTCAACAGCACCTTTCACGGCATCACGTCCGGCTTGTAAATGAGTATCCATCGTATATTCGTTATTTTGGCAACGTGTCAATACGTTAACATCTTTATTTCTGATGATTTTTCTGGCTTGTACCGCACCCACATCTGCCGGTTCAAGGTGAGGAATTAATTTATTTAAAAAATCCGGCTCAACGGTTGCATCTGCATCAAAAACAAGAATTGCTTCGCCCTTTGCTACGTCAAGTGCATCATTTAGCACTGCAGATTTTCCCGGAAATGCATCATGATTTCGTACCATTGCTATGACATTTTCATATTTGTCAGCAAGTTTTTTGATTACACCTGCGGTATTATCAGAACTTCTGTCATCAATTATAATAATTTCAAAATTAGGATAGTCTATTGAGCGAATATTTTCAATGGTTGCTTCTATAACCCCTTCTTCATTATGAGCAGGAACTAATATAGAAACAAACGGTTTATAATTTTCGTTAACAACAAGCGGATGTATCTTTAGTCTTCTGTTTTGATATTTTGTTGCAGCAATAGAATATAGTCCATAAATAACCATGCACACACATAGAATGACAAATCCCACAACTGTGTTAACCTGATATTGGAATATGTATAAAAACACTCCCAAACCTGCTAATATTAGAAATAAAAGAAACCTTTCTCTCATAAATTCCCCAGCAACAACATTATACCAAAAAGAATATGAAGTTTTGTAAAATTTATCCTTAAAAATACTTATAATTGGGGAATTAGACTTCTTAAGAAAAATAGTTATAATAGTAATATGAAACGTGTGTTTTTTATTATATTCATATTGGCCTTATTAATTTTACCCGTACGTGCTGAAGTTTTAACAGTAGGTGTATCAATAGAAGATGTTCCGGACGCACTATTCGGTTCTTGGCGGGTTGTAGCTAAATTAGACGAAACAAATGCTTATCACACATTTAAGCCACAAAGTGTAGATATATGGAATCTCTCAAGAGCAGGTGATATATTAACTCTAAATAATCCTTTTACAGGAGCAAAAGCCGATATTTCAATAAAAGCAGTAGAAGGAAATTTAATTGTATTTTCAAAAAAGGCTCCTTATGATAATAAGATTTTAACAGATACTGTTTCAATAAGACTTGATAACGGGAAGTTCTCAGGAATTAATGCTCTTACGCTTGAATCTTATTCATTAATTGATAATCATCTTATGAAGACAGAAACTGCCAGATATTTGATAAAGGGGGAAAAAATATCCGGTGAAAATGTTTTAAAACAGTAAATTTGTGAAGATTTGTAAAATATAAAAATAAAATAGCAATTTATTTTTTTAGAATATTTAAATAAAAATAAACGGTTTAAAAATAAAAGGAGTTTTTATGCAAATATCTAAAATTATTTCTTCAGAAGGTGTTAATAGAATTGAAAAAGTAGTAAATAATTCTCCATCTTTTAGTGCAAATCCTATAAAAGCAGCAGAAAGAGGTACTGCGCTTTTAATGACAGGTGCTGCAGCTTTAACAGGAGCTGTTATTGCGGATCAAAGTAAATACGAAAAAGAAAAAGAACTTTTATCTGAGGCATTGGAATTAAAAAATTGTATGTCTGAAGTAATAGCAGATTATTACGTTGCATCTAATGCAGAGATGCCGATTGCAGAAATGGCTTCTATGCAAAAAAGAGCAAAGCATCTTGTATCAAGAATGATTGTAATGGAACACCGTTCTGATTGTAAATTAATAGGTAAATCCAGAAATCAACTTTCAATGATATTAACAGAATTTACGGATGTATTAAAAGAAAAAGTAATGGTAAAAGCAGACAAATATCTTGAGTCAAAACCGCAATCATACGATAATTTGTCAAAAGATGAGTTAAATATTCATAAAAAGCAAGTAGAAGAATTATTGGAAAATTTTGAAGATATAAAATTAATACGTTATGACAGAGAAGTTGAAGATGATTTAAAAGAAGCATATAAAGAAATCTGTATAAACTCAGATTTGGATTTGAATTCAAAAAGCTATAAAGAAGTAAAACAACTGTACAAGCAAATTCAAAGACAATCAATAGATAATATAGAAGATGATATATTACAAGCAAAAATGGATAAAATATTAAAGTCTGCTATTATAGAAAATCGTTGGTCTGATGCTCCGTTTGGCTACTTTGATGATTTGGATATTTAGTGAAACAATTATGAAAAAGCGGCTCGGATAACTATCTGAGCCGCTTTTTTATTATATTTTCTATTGAAAATTTATACGTTTGCCAACTGTTTGCGAGGGCAAGCTATTGCTGCTTGTGCTGCAGCTAATTTAGCTTGCGGAATACGGAACGGTGAGCAAGATACATAGTTAAGTCCGATTTTGTGAGCGTACTTAACTGAATCAGGGTCGCCGCCGTGTTCACCACAGATACCGCCAACTAATGATGAGTTAACAGCTTTACCTTCGTTGATAGACATTTCGATAAGTCTTCCAACACCCTTTTGGTCAAGAGTGATGAATGGGTTAGAAGGTAAAATCTTTTGTTCTACATAGTTCTTTAAGAACTTACCTTCAGCGTCATCACGAGAGTAACCGAATGTCATCTGAGTAAGGTCATTTGTACCGTATGAGAAGAATTCGGCTTCTGTTGCAACCTCTCCTGCAGTCAATGCTGCTCTAGGAATTTCAATCATAGTACCAAATTTGTAATCAACTCTTATACCCTTTTCAGCCATAACTTGTTCGGCAACTGCTACAAGAGTAGCTTTAGCTGTTTTAAGTTCGTTGATGTGACCGATAAGAGGAATCATAATCCAAGGTTGGATGTGGTGACCTTCCTTAGTCAAATCGCAGCAAGCTTCGAAGATTGCTCTAACCTGCATTTCATTGATTTCAGGATAAGTTAAACCTAAACGGCAGCCCCTCAAGCCCATCATCGGGTTAGATTCTGACAAGTTTTCAACGATTTCTAACATTTTTTCATCTTCTTTATAGTCTTGACCAAGAGCTCTCTTAGTAGCAACTTTTTCAATCAATTCTATCTTAGAAGGTAAGAATTCGTGAAGTGGCGGGTCTAATAAACGAACTGTAAGCGGTTTATCGCCTAAAGCTTTAAACATTGAGTAGAAATCAGAGTATTGCATCGGAAGAAGATGAGAAAGAGCTTCTTTTCTTGCTTCTGTAGTAGATGCAATAATCATTTTTTGTACCCAAGGAAGTCTGTCAGGATCCATGAACATATGTTCTGTTCTGCAAAGACCTACACCTTCAGCACCAAACTTCTTAGCGTTTTCGATATCTTTTGGAGTATCAGCGTTAGCTTCTACGTGAAGTTCTTTAATTTCATCAACCCAAGAGAAGAATGTTTCAAAATCTTTATCAAGCCCTGCTTGAACCATTTCAATAGCACCTTCCATAACTTCACCTGTACCACCGTCAAGAGAAATAATATCGTCTTTGTGGAATACAGTTCCGTCAGAACAAGTGATTGTTTCTTTAGCAAGGTCGATAATTAAGTCTTCACAACCTGAAACGCAAGGTTTTCCCATGCCTTTAGCAACAACTGCTGCGTGAGATGTTGCGCCGCCTCTTAAAGTAAGAACACCTTGAGAAACAGCCATGCCGTGAATATCATCAGGGCAAGTTTCGATTCTGACCAAGATAACTTTTTCGCCAGCTTCACCGCGTCTTGCAGCTTCTTCTGTATCAAATACAATCTTACCTACTGCGGCACCAGGAGATGCGTTAACACCCTTTGAAACCTTGTGAGAGTGTTTAACTTTATCCGGATTGAAGCAAGGTAATAATACTTGATATACAGAATACGGGTCTACTTGGTTGATAGCTTCTTCTTTTGTAATAATACCTTCATTATACATATCAACCGCAATTTTTATTGCTGCTTTAGCTGTTCTCTTACCGTTTCTTGTTTGTAAAATCCAAAGTTTACCACGCTCAACTGTGAATTCCATATCTTGAACGTCGTGATAGCCTTTTTCTAATTGTTTAGCGATATCTACATATTGACGGTATATGTCAGGCATATCAGTTTCGAGTTCAGCGATTTGCTTAGGAGTTCTGATACCTGCAACAACGTCTTCGCCTTGAGCATTAACAAGGTATTCACCGTAGAATTTATTTTCACCTGTAGCAGGGTTACGAGTAAATGAAACACCAGTAGCACAATCGTTACCCATATTACCGAATACCATTGTTTGAACGTTAACAGCAGTACCGTAATTATGGTCAATTTTGTTCATGTTTATGTAAGCTACTTCACGTGGAATATTCC
>JAFVAR010000002.1 GCA_017480425.1 bacterium
AGTCATATCAACTGATGAATTAAATGCCAGAATACATCAGGCAATGGCCTTTGATGCCTTGGAAGCAAAACTCACAAACAGATTTAACAAATACAAAGAAGAACCCATGACCGGTAAGGAACTTTTAGATATGGCTGTAGGTGAACATGAACCCTGTGCTGCCGATGAATTAAAAATAAAAGTTACGCAAGACGGTAAGTTTGAAGTTTCAGACGATAAAATTATGGAGCCTACTATTGTTGAGTCCGTTGAAGAAATACTTGAATTACAACAACGTTACGCTTTCATCAGAAGTTTTGTCGATGAGATGAACGCTAAAGATGGAGTAAAGGGTAATGATGAAGCTGACAATAACGAAGTTGTTGTCACTGCTGATGCGAATAAAACAAAAGGGAAAGTTTTGGAAAGCGGAATTAAGGATACAGAAAATAAAACATCTCAAATACCGGAAAGGGAATACCCTTCTCTTTCAGAAATAGACAAATACGCAAGAGATGAATCAACAAACCAAGCTAATATGAATTTTCGCAGATTTAAGTCTGTTAAAGGCAAAAAAGCACAAAAACAAGTGAGCGAATATCTTGATAAATTACTTGAGCTTATACCTGAAAATGTACCGGAAGTTGAAATTGGTGATGTACCAATGTACGCTGATTTTATACTATCTGACGGAACTGTAATTTCCAGAAACCATGCCGGAGATACAGGAGAAATATACAGAGACCCCAAAACAGGGTATTTGTGTGTAAGAGATGTTGATAATGCGATACTATTTTGGATAAGAGATATTAACGGAAAAGAGCACGTTTTACCGGCATTATCAAAGTCAAATCTTGCAAAAGCAAAAAAAATATTAGGCTATATGTCAACTTTAAAAGAAGTTCCGCGAATGAAAATTGTAGAAGAACAAAATAAAATACTTGCGGAACTTGCAGAAGCTAGCAACAAAACTACAACAATCAAACTACTAACAGAAGAAATTTTATCAAGATTCGAATTTGGCAAAAATGAACTTCTTGAACTTGAAAAAATAAATCCGAAACTTGCTCTTAAACTTGCCACTGAAAAATTGCCTAACGGAGAATTTAAATATGATGGCGATGGAAATCTGCTTTCTATAGTAAATAAATACCTTCATGGTTCTCCTGAAACAAGACAGATTATAGAAAAAATAATAGAATATAATTATAAACCGGAACCCGATGAGTCCCTGAATGCATACCAAATATCTGAACTCTTTACTATGCTCCAATTTAATCCAATCATTGTTGAAAGATTGATGGAACAAGCAGAAAATGGTGATTATTTGGTCAACATTTATACAGTAAAAAACATAATCAAAGATTATAATAATTCCGATATTCGTAAAATGCTTGAAGAAAAATTGCCGGATGGCAAATTTAAATATTCTTTAGCCGGAGTAACAAGAGCAGCATTTAATGCAAGTTCTCCCATTTTTAGCCGCATACCGGAAATAACTAAAGAAATAAAAACTCAGATTGAAACAATGAATATTGAATTGCCGAATCTGCTAAACATAAAAACAAAAGATTGTTTGTATAAATTTGAATTTGACAAAGATGGAAATATATTAAGAAAAGAATTTATAAAAAATAATGAATCTGTAGTAGAAACTAACGATAGAATTATCTCTTACTCTTTTGAAGCAGAACCAACTACAATTTTCGGCAAAGAATTCAAAAAATTTGTAAAATCAAAAAAAGAAATAAAAGATAATAATGGAAACTTATTATATACAGAGCGTTATGAAGAATCTGAAGTAAAAAATAAATATAATATTATACGTGAATATCCTGACGGCACAAAACAAGTTATCGGTTTAGCAGGTATTGCATCTAACGATGGCAACTTAGTTATACTTAAAGAACTAATCACAGATACAGGAAATAAAACAGAATATACATACGAAGAAAGTCCGGATAGCAGATTTAGAGAATCTACCGTCAAAATAAGTGATAAAGACGGAAATATTTTACTTGATAGCAGAATATCATGGAGAGAAATTGATAAAAACAATTTCCAGACTGACGAGAACGGCGAAAAATATGATATTCAATATAGCAAAACTAAAGTCGTAGTAACTCGCAGCAGCGACGGAAAAACAATAGAAATTCCTGTTGGTAAAATTTCTGATGAAAATAGCAAAAATATAATTATAAAAACTTTAACAAATTTATACAAACGTATCACGGGAAATAACGCAGAAAACAACAATATTTTATCAAAAAACTTATTGCCAATTCTCAAAAAATTGCCCGGCTCAATTTATTTTGATATTGCAGAATATGACTTGAAAGGAATTGGCAAAAATATTGATGGTGTAAAAAAAGCAAATGCACATTATAACAATGATAAAAATCTTATATCATTATCAGGCGAGCTATCTGATGAAGAGTATATATTCACACTGTTACACGAACTCGGACATTTTAAAGCACACAGTCAGAATATTTTAACAAATGATAAATTATGGAAAATTTTCCAAGAAGAATGTAATTATTTCCTCAAAAATTGCAATGTAAAAGAAACTCTGCAAATGAGCTATTTTACAGAAAATATGTTTGGCGATATAGAAGGATTGAACGAAATTGTTGCAGAAACAAATGCATTACTACATTCTAACAATACGGACCCGATAATTGAAATGCGCGGACAACTATTACAACAATACTTCCCGAAAACATTTGCAAAAATTGCAGAACTCTTAAGAGAACCCGCAGAAGCAAATACTAAAATTCAAGAATCACCCGAAACCACACAAAGTTTAGAAAGAATTAATGCAAAACCAAACTTGACAGAAGAAGTTTCAGGCAATAACGAAGTTGTTGTAACAATTGATGCTCCTATAGACTCTAATGGCCAACCAGAAAAGAGACACATAATAGATAAAAGAAGTAACCAATCCATAAAAGTTGATACAGAAAATCTTCAAGTAGAAAAACAGTCTGCTGCTGACGGGAGAATGGGATTTGTAAATATAACTGATAAATCAGGAAATAATCTTGGCTACGTAAATTATAATCTTGTTGAAGTTAACGGACAAAAATCTCTGCATTTTGAAGGATTAGTTTCAAATGTAGAAGGTGCCGGAATCGGAAGCAGATTAATCCAAGAACTAATATTAATAAGCAAAGAATTAGGTGCTGAAGGCAGATTAACTGCGAGTGCAAGTCCTATGGCTAATAGAGGAGGTAAACTTACAAATATTGAATTTTATTATAAATTAGGATTTAAAGCTGTTGATCCTGCTAAAGATGCAGCAATTAGAGAATATATAGAAAGAGGCGAAGATGTTCCGCTTCAACTTAATATATTTACTGATATTGAACTGGATCCTAATTTTGAAAAAGTTGACAAAAACATAATCACAGAAGAAACCAAAATGTCGGAAGCAGAATCTCCACAAATCAAAAGTGATGAAGTCAACGAGCAAGCTGCACAAGGATTTTTAAATAAACTGAAAGAAACGGGAATTGCACATTCTGTAGCAAAAGTCGGCGACTTTTTAGTAGTTAAGTTTCGAACAAATCTGCTTAATGCAGGAAAAGCAACATACGTTATTTTGGATTCAGAAGGAAATGCTCTATCAAGACCGTTTACTTCTAAAGAAAAAGAGCTCGGCGCAAAATTAGCGGAAGCCGGCATCGATAATGACAATAATTTTTCTTGGGAAAAAACTCAAAGTGAATTTTATAACCCTGAAAATATGGCAAAAATAGGAACCTCAACAATAGCACTATTAACAGGTATATTTGGAGATACTGCGGGAGCAGGTGCTGTGATGGCAGCAATACCGATTTTAGGAATAAAAGGTGGAACTTTTAACGCTAAATCACTTTTTTCAAAACCTCTTGCTCAACGAGTAGCAAAAACCCTTGGCATAAGCGTAAACAGCCATTCGACATTGGAAACAAGACCTGTTAACTTTATGTTTCAAGAAGCTAAAATGTCAGTTGCCGATATTATGACTCGTATTGAAGCAATATGCAGAGAGTATGGTTATGACACTAAAACAGTAGTAAACTCATTTTTTAAAGGGTTGAATTCAAAACTCTGCATATTTGAATCAGGGACAACAATGAAAAAATATCTTGGTGATTGTCTAAAACTTGCTAACACACAAATTAACGGCAAATATATATATACAAAAAATCTTTATCATTTTGATAGCAAAAACATTTTCTCCCATCTTGATACAGAATTAATCCAAGAAATAGCACTCCTCCGCTCATCTAACCCCTACATGAGCAGATCAATCGATATCCTTTGTTCTGCATATGAACAAGGAAATCTTGATATATTCTCTTTCAAAAAAATGATTAGCTACATAAAAGAAGGGTATCTGTCAACTACAACAATTAATCTGACACTCGCTAACTTTATGATTAGTAATAAACACGCCCTTCCTACAGATTTTTATGAATCTGAATTTCCAACAAAACAAATTAAAAATCAAAGAATGCAAATAATAAAGGCTATAGAAAATGCTTTTCCGCATCTTAAAAAAGATATTTCAGATTTAAGAAAATCTATCGGCGAAGACATTTACAGAGTACAATGGGAAAACATATATGGACAAGGAATTTCAGGCGCAGAGTACAAAAACATTATCAAAGATATTCCAAATCTGCGCTCTTTAAAAGATATAGAACTTAACCCTGAGAACTTTTATATTAATATTCAAGGATATGGCAGAAATGAATCTTGGGCAAGACAAATGACTGATATTACAGAAAATGCATCAACAATGCTTAGAGAAGGTGCAGACTCAGATAAAGTACTTGCATATATAGCATCTGAGACCCGGCAATTAACATTATCAGGAGGCGGCAAAGGTATAGATAAAGCAGATTCATACGGAATTTTAAGATGCAAACGTGATGGTTATACAGCAATAGAACGGGGCAAGGCAATGACACCATTTGGCAAAGGTACAAATTATAATACTTACGCAAGCAGATTTAGAGAACATTACGCACCAAACGAACTACATAATCCATATCCGGAACAAATAGAACTTACACGAGTTGTTCCTGACGGACGTTATCCTATCGGAAACGGACAATATGAAACAACTGAAGCAATGATTCATCCGGAAGGACAATACGCTTCAGGCGGATTAGATATTGTAAAATTTATACACTCAAAAATGATGAATAAATTTGGAGGTAAAATACTTTCACACAAAGATTTAGCCGAAATAAATGAAACAATAGGAGAAATCCACTGGATACTCGCTCACACTATGCCATGGAGTAGAGGTTCTGATGCCATTGTAAACTCATTTGTTAAAGCAATATATCAATCCTTAGGCATAAAAACATATCCGCCAAAAGCCGGAATATCTTTTGATTTAGAAGCTTTTTGTACAGAACTTGCGGACTATAAAAAACAATACAGTTCATATTACGAAAATCCGCCTGAATTTATGACAATACAAAATGCTGCTGCACCTAAAACACAAGTAAAAGAGCCTAATAAAGAAAATGACTCCCGAAAATCACAAGAACCAAAACTTCAGAATTTACAAGCGTCCAAATTGAATCCTGAGCCTATGATGCCTGTCAACAAAAGTACTTCTGAAGAAACAGTTTCTCGCAAAAATACAAATAAAAGTAGTGAAACAACCCCTCAAGAACAAAAAAACATACTGGAAAAAGAAAACATTTCAAGAGAAACAATAGAAAAAACAGAACCTGATTATAATCGCATAAAAACAAGAGAAGCTGCTTTTAAAAAAGTTGACTTGAATCAAAAAACAGCAAAAATTCGAAGCGGACATGCTCTGGACCAAAGATATTTATATGAATTAGATTTTAGCAACCGTCCTAAAATAAGACTGTTTGACGGTACAATTTTTGATTTGAATGATAAAATGTTTGGCAACTGGCTAATGTCAATATGGGGTCAAGAAGGGAAATATATAACAATCGGACGTGAGGGCGATTATCCTTTGACTAACGCAGATAATACAATCTCAAGGCATCATTTAATAATAATATGGCACGACAACAGATTTGTTATAAAAGACATCTCCTCTAACGGTGGAAGTACTGTTCTATAAAAATTAAATATTTTTCAAATGCTCTATCTTTAATTCAGGCTTTAAAAGAATTGAGACAGCATCAATTCTAAACTTTTTATAGCATGGATTTTCTTGGATATATGTAAAAAGTCCTTGTTTTATATGTTGGTACTTTGTTTTTGTAATTGCTTCCATCGGATGTCCGCATATATCGGTTTTGCGAGTCTTTACTTCCACAAAAACAAGAGTATTTTTATCAAGCGCAATTATATCAATCTCACAAAATCTGGAAAATCTGCGATTTGTTTCCAATATTTTATATCCTAATTTTGTAAGATACTTTTGAGCGATTTCTTCTCCGTTTTTACCTATAGAAACATTTGTCATAATTCTATTTTACAAAATTTTTTTTTAATTACAACGATAAACGCAAAAATTTAAAATATTATCTAAATGTTTAACGAATGTGTTTTAGAAAATCAACTAATAAAACCGGCAAAATCTACTACTTTCGTAAAAAACTTGCTCTCGCTACTTACTTCCCTGCATATTGAGAATTTAAATTATTGGTCAATTTTTGACCAGACAAAAACTTTATTAATCATTCCAAATCTAATCCTGCAATTTTGTATTTATCTTCTCAAAATTACACCGGTTTATGCAAGTACAAAGAGTTCAAAACATCAACAACGACAACATAAACTTGACATTCTGTGTTTAATGATTTATTATACCAATCATGAATTTATTCAAGAAAATATTCTCTATATATAATGAACAAACTCATAAAATAATTTGCATATTAGGTTTTAAAGTTAAAATTAAAAATTACAGACAAGATATTCAATTATTAGAAGAACATATTTCTAAAATTAATAATTTAAATTATGCCAGAATAAAAAAAATTCTTCCTGCAAATTCAATCAAACTAATAGAACTCCATATAGTTGACCATTGTAACTTGAATTGTAAGGGATGCCATCATTTTGCACCTCTAGTTAATGAATCCTATTTATCATTATCTGAGTTTAAAAGCGATTTAACAAGACTGTATGAATTAACAAATGGTGATATAGAAATATTTAACATACTTGGAGGGGAACCTTTGTTACACCCTCAATGTATAGAATTTTTGGAAACAGCAAGAGAAATATTTCCAAACAGTAAAATTAGGCTTGTGACAAACGGGATTTTACTGCCGGATCAGCCCGACATTTTTTACGAAAAATGCGGCAAAAATAATATTCATATTCAGCCAACAAATTATGAGCTTGATATAAACTGGAATATTGTGGAAGAAAAATGCAAAAAATACGGTGTTTATTTCCAATTTTATTTAAATAATACAACCATGTATAAAGACAGCATTGACTTGAGTGCTTCTCAAGATGCCAAAGACTCATATTTGAATTGTCAACTGGGTTGGTCGGAATATTTCTATCTGGATCACGGAAAAATATATCACTGCTCAAAAACAGCTTATATGAGATTTTTCAGTGATTTTTTCAAGCAAAATATTGTAATACCGGAAACGGATTATATAGATATCTATAAAGTTAATAATGTTCAGGAAATTTTCGATTTTATGACACGTCCTCCAAAGTTTTGTTCTCATTGCGTAAAAACCGGCCCTTTAATGCGATATGAACGCCAGCTAAGCAAAAAAGAAATATCAGAGTGGATTAAAATTTAAATTGTGGTTAACTAAAATTATATCTACTTGACGAGCATGTAGGTCGAATTTTCAACCCAACAATAACTTTTGAGCGCAATTTAGTGCAAAAACAGTGCAAGATATGAGTGAAAATTCCTTATGGATTAGTTTCACATACTCATCCCTATGGATTTTCTGCAATTTCATTTTTTACTCCTTCTTTTTCTTCTGGAATGATTAATCTCCATATTTTTACCGTTCTTTTATTTTGCTTCTTTCAATGCACCTTTTATTCTGTTAAATATTGTATAGACTAATAATAAAGACAGCGCAGCCGTAAATATATTAATCACTTTTATTGAGATAACTGTAAAATACAATATTATAGCTAAAACACTTAGCCAAAAAGCTCTGTCGCTTTTTCCCATAGGTCCGTCATAATGTCTGGATGCATTTATTTGGACTCCCATGATACCCACTGTCTCGCTAATAATAGTTAATACTGTAAATAAAAATATTAACCAAACATTACATCCTGCAACATACAAAAGCGGTACATAGATTACTGTATCCGATAAAATATCACCCAGTTCATTATATATTGCACCAATATTACTTTTTTGATTATGTTCTCTTGCAATAACCCCGTCAATATTATTTAATGCCATTCTTACAAACAAAGCTATCGGCAAAAGCCAATATGCACAAATGCATTTAGGTACATAATAATATACTAAAGCACCTGTAACTACAGATAGAACAAATGCAGAAATTGTTACCATATTTGCTGTTATGCCACATTTTACCATAACATTTACTAATGGACGCAATACATCTGAAAATTTACTTTTTAATTGATAAACTGAAATCATATTTATTCCTCTCTTTCATTTTATTTTTTCCTTTAATTATTCTTTCTCCCAACATTTTCTAAGGGAAAAATAAAGAATTGTGCAAATCACTATTACTAAAAACGCAAAGTATATTGTTCTGTAATTAAACATTTCAAACAATCCGTAATATGCATACAAAAAGGCTGCTATAGCAACAAAAATGCACAAGATTCTGAGAATATTTTTCACTATTTTTTATCCTTCTTTTTACAACTTATTATTTAAGTTGTTGTTTATTATCCATTGCTAATATTTTGTCTATATAGTCAATTACTGTGTCAGTTTGAGCTGATATAACAACCGGATAGCATCCATCCGAATCTTGAATCTGACCTATGTTATTAAATCCTGTTTCTTTCATCAAAAATTTAATATCTATTCCTGTACGTTCGCCCATAGATAATGGCACTCCGTATGTGTCATTAAATAATTCATTTACTAATGCAGTATCAACATGTAATGCTTGATATGAAAATATAAACAGTGCACCGATATTCATAATTTTTTTAACCAGATTCATCGTGTGCTCGATTTTGTTTGCTTCACCCATTCCCAATGAATCAAAAAATCCGGCTAAAATAATAATATCAAATGTGTTACTTAAATCATAATCTTCTTCCTTCAATATATCTGCCTTAACATATTTAACATTATATTTATTTTTATTAGCATTATTAATATGTTCTCCACAAACAATATTTTTATCACGCATCTCAACATATACTTTGGAAGCCTTATCTCCTAATTTATTCAATACTGTAAATATATACTGACTGTATCCCGAAGCTAAATCCAGAATTTTAATTTCTTTTTCAGGTTCTCTTTCAAGTCTTCCTTTAATAATGTAATAAAGAATATGTTGCAAATTTTGTTTGCGCTGACGCAACGATTTCCAGGTCGGAAAATTTAAAAATATGCTATCTGCCCAATAGCCCAAAATATTTTTTCCAACCGGCGTAGGAACTCTTCTATAAATATATTCCATCATTTCTGCAGAATTTAAACCATAAGTTTGAGCAATCTCAATTCCGTGACTGCTTTTTCCTGCAATATTCATTATTAGCTTGTATATAGAGCCTCTTAAACTCATTTTTATAATTCCTCTCTTTTCTTGTGCTCTTCTTTAAGTGTTATTACTACATTTTTAATTCTTTCAGTAAACACTTTTGTAGGTGTTCCGTCATATTTTATACCCTCTGCAACATAAACGTCAGCTATAAACGGAACCCACAGAAAAGTTCCTTTTGGCAGTATTCTGTCCGGACCATTAATATAGAATGGCACAACCGGAACATCTGGATTCATAGCAGCAATATGTGCAACTCCGGATTTAAATTCCTTAATTGAACTATCTTCTCCACGTGTCCCTTCCGGATATATAATAATTGTCTCACCGGCTCTTAAAGCTTCATTAATTTCTTTAAAAAGTTCTTCTTTCGTAGTCTTCCCGAATTTTCTTTTAAGAGGGATTAATCCCAACAAAGTTTTAAAAAGAAAACTTTTTAACTTTGTATTACAAAAATAATCCGCAGCTGCAACAGGATGAATTTTCAATATTTGTGTACCCGAAAATAAACTCATCAAAAGAAGCGTATCTATATGGCTGTTGTGATTTGCTACAATAATTGAAGGTCCCTTCGAAACTTTTGGCAGGTTTTCTGCACCACTAACATTTACACCCAGCACCAAAAACACATATGGTCTTACAAAAAAAGTAAAAAAGATATATTTTAAAAGTTTTTGAATCATAATTTATTTATTAACCTCCCATATTTCTTGTAATTACTATTGTATATGTATAAGCAAAATAATGGAAGAATAAAGGTGCCGTAAACAGCAAACTGTCTAATCTATCCAATATACCTCCGTGTCCGGGAATTAGCGTACTTGTATCTTTAACTCCCAAATCTCTCTTTATTGCAGACATCGTAACATCTCCAAAGAAACCAAAAACAGATAGTGCCGAGCCTAAGAAGATTA
Organism: bacterium; assembly: GCA_017480425.1. Taxonomy (GTDB): domain Bacteria; phylum Cyanobacteriota; class Vampirovibrionia; order Gastranaerophilales; family Gastranaerophilaceae; genus CAG-196. The sequence continues at coordinate 10,574 of JAFVAR010000002.1, forward strand.
GCTGCCCCACACTGAATGGAGTTAAAAATCTGCCCATTATAACAGCCAGAGCAGTAGAACCTATAACACCTCCGATTAAACCTTCCCAAGTTTTATTGGGACTAACTTTAGGAATAATCTTGTGTTTTCCAAAAGTTTTTCCGCTAAACATTTGCAAGAAATCATTTGATACTGTAAATACTAAAATAAAGAATAATAACCCAACAGCTCCACCTTGAGGGTTATATTTCATTGGTATGATTGCCAACAGTCCTAAGTACCCAAGTGCATAAACAGTTGTCATTAAGCCATATTGTAAAACTGCCAAATTTTTTAAGAATCCGTTTACATTACTTGCCATAACCATTCTTATAGAAAGCAATATAAACATGTATAACGGAATCCATAAATAAAATAATGACGCCCACTTAATATAAATAATATAGTAAGATATCGGAATCGACCAATATGCCCACAAAAGAACATTTCTATCTGTTCTCCTTGTTGGGATTAATGATAAAAATTCTTTTAAACATAAATAACTTATTAATGTTAGAAATAAAAATGCCGTTATTTTATTAAAGCAAAATGCAGCAGTAAAAAATATTACTATCATGAAAAAAGATTTTAATCGTATCCACATATTTTCCATATCTTTTTTAAAAGCGATTTGCATAAATTTTACAAATCCCATTAAAAACAAAATAATTGAATACAAAGTCACTAACGCAATTTTTACGTTATGAGTTAATACAAAATATTCCACTATTCTTTATCCTTTCTATTACTAATTATGTTGAATTGTTTCCATATTTTCATACCACGCTAAAAGGTCTTTCCTTTTGACCTTTTGAGTAGAAGTTTTGGGTAATGGCTCTCTATGAAGAACAACAACCGTGGGAGTTTTATATTCTGCAAGGTTGTCTTTTGAAAGTCGTTTCACTTCTGCCTCAAGCTCTTTTTGAATCTCTTCATCAGATTTTTTTGCAAATTCATCTGATGGAGTAATAATAACACCTACTTCCTCCGTTCCGGCTTTATTTCCGGATTTAATTTTCAAAGAAAGAACACAAAGCTCTTTTATTAATTCTGATTGTTCAAGAACTGCTTCTACTTCTTCAGGGAAAATTTTCTTTCCACCGCCTAAAACAATCATGTTTTTAATTCTGCCTGTGATTTTTATAAATCCATTTTTGTCGATTTCTCCTATGTCACCGGTATGAAACCAACCTTTTTCATCAATCACTTCAGATGTCATTTCAGGTTTACCGTAATAACCCTGCATTACGTTCGGACCTTTTACAATAATCTCATTTTGCGGAGTTAATTTTACCGTAACAGAAGGAAGTGCAACTCCAACTGTACCAATTTTGTGTTGTTTATAATTATTTGTAGAAATTACAGGACTTGTTTCAGTTAAACCATATCCCTCAAAAGCGGGTATGCCAATTCTTTCAAAAAATTCTGCAACATCAGCTTCAAGTGGTGCGCCTCCGACAATAAAGCATTTGAACTTACCGCCAAAACCATCAATTATTGATTTAAACATTATTCTTCTAACTGCAAGAGGCATATATTTTGCAACAGCATACATAAAATCAAAAACCTGTTTCTGAATAGGCGAAAGCTTTTTTATTTGTTTATCAATACTGTTTTTTAGCATTTTTGCAACGAGCGGAACTACAATCATATTCGTTACTTGCTTTTCTTTCATTGCACTTGTAAGTTCTTTAGGATTTAAGCTTTTTATATAAACAATTTTTGCTCCCATAAATAACATTCCAAAGAAACCTACATTTAATTCTAACAAGTGGTTTAAAGGTAATATTGAAAGCAGCGTATTGTCTTTTGAAAGTTTCATAATCTTTTCAAAATCTTTCATTTGTGAATATATATTACCAAAACTAATCATTACACCTTTGGGATTTCCTGTTGTTCCTGAAGTATAAACAATTAATGCTGTTTCATCCATTGAACGAGCACGATTAAAGCTGTACGTTAAATCGGCAGTCATTTTTGAAACTGACATCACTTCTTCGTGACCTCTTTCTTCATCATCAAGAACATATATATTTTCAATAGACGGAACATTATTTCTGAGTTCAAGAGCATGTTCCAAATAATGACTTGAAGTTAATAAAATTTTCGGATTACAATCATTCAAAATATGCGTATGCTCAGGTACAGTCAATTTTACATCCAATGGTACAGTAATTGCACCTGTTTGAATAGAACCAAACATACCTACAGCAAATTCAGGGCGTGATTCACAAAGAATAGCTATTCTATCTCCTCGTTGAACTCCGGCATTTTCCATTATGTAATTACCTAAAGTTTTAGCCCTGCGTTTTAAATCGAGATAGCTTATCTCCTCATATCCATCTTTTGTCTTTAGAGATACAGCTTTTGTCTGCCCATAAATATCAGAGTATTGTTTCATTATATCTAAGAAATTTGTATAATGTTCCTCTTTAATGTTGTAAAAAGCCCTTCTTTCAAGAGAAGATTTCATAAACTGAACACGTTGATAGAGTTCTTTTGTAATTTCTTTTGGGTCACCTGATAAATCAGTAATAGGCTGCCCAAATTGAACGATGATAGTTGTAAACAACTTAGGATTTTTTCTGATTTTCCCCCAAGCTTCAAATCCTCCTTTTATAGCAAATGGAACTATTGGGCAATCTGCCTCTTTTGCCATAATACCGACTCCTCTATGGAACTTGCATAATCTTCCGTCAGAAGTAAATCTTCCCTCGGGAAATATGACAACAGGATCACCGGCTTTTAATTTTACAACAGTATTTGCTATTGCGCTTAAACCATCCCCAAAATTAAGCGGAACAACATTGAACCATTTTAAGACATGTTTTATTATAGGAATTTTGAATGCGGCAGGACCTGTTACAAACCAGGGTTTACGACTTGTTGCCATTTGCAAGATTAACGGATCCAGATGCCCTGTGTGATTACCTGCCAAAATAATTTTTCCTTTTTGAGGGATGTTTTCTATACCTTCAAACCTATAATTAAAGCAGAGTTTAAACAAACTTCCTATAGTAACTCTGAGCATAAAATATCTGAAAGGCTTACAAAATGCGATTAAAGATAGTGCCATTAATGCAGCTATCACAGCAATACCTTGAAAAATAAAATGCGGATGAACTATTCCGACAAGCAGCGAAACAACTGCTGTTCCGAGAAGTGTAACAAATGTTTCCAACATGGAAGCAAATGCAAAAATTTTACCTCTTATTTTATTAGGAGAAACTTTTTGTATTACCGTATCAATTGTAATTTTTAATATTGATGCAAAAAGTCCAATTCCTCCAAGCCAAAAACGAGCCTTAAAGAACGTATCACACATAGATGCTGTGGCTAGACATAAAAATAAACCTATAAATGCAGCAACAAGAGTTCTATTAGTTTTTAAATATTTACCAAATAAAAACATTATGCCAAGACCATAACATGTACCACAGCCTAACATACATTTAAGCCTTGCCAAATCTTGAACACTTACGTTATATGTATCTGTTGCAAGTGCGTTCATCGCATTATAAAAAATTGCTGAAATTAACGATAAGACAACTGCCATTCCAATCATGTTCAGAGCTTTTTTGTGCTGGTTTAGGAATGCAATAGTTTTTCTAAAATCATGAACTACACTAAACTCTTTTTCATTTGAATCCTCATCTCTATTTAACTTAATAGGAAGTAAAATTATGGCGGCAACAAAATACACACACATAGCACCTAAAAACATATTAAATGCACCAATATGCAGTAATGTTAGACTCACAACCATTGCACCAAATGTAAGTGCCCAAGTACCGGAACCGGAAATAAGTGCGTTAGCAGATTTTAAAGAACGTACGGGCACGATATTCGGAACGGCAGCCATTTTTGCGGGATAGAAAAACGCCGTGCCAATTCCTATTAACAGACTTAACAAGACACCTAAAGTTATTATATTTGATGAAAGTGTATTTTTATCAAATAAAAATATATAAAAAATCAGAACACCTAAAAGTAACAAACCTCTATATAAAGCACTACATACCATAACTTTTTTTCTTGAAAAACGGTCGACAATACTACCTGCTAAAGGGCTTATGATTAATGAGGGAAAAACTAAGCAAAACAGTATCATAGCAATTAAACTTCCGGGTTTTTCTACATTATTCATTATTCCTGCAATAAGTAATATTTGTATTATTGCATCACCTATGTGTGTCAAAAGCTGACCTATAAACAAAGCAATATAATTTTTATTAAACAAATCTTTTATTATATGCATAACTATTATTCCTATTTTTAAAATATTATTCTTTTTTAATCTCTCTTTTTTACCAAAATTTTTATAATAATGATGCTTTTTATATTACCATATTATCTGGTTAAGCTGAATACTATAAAAGTTTGAAAAATAGGTAATTTAGATTATAGATAAAAATAATTAACCACTTACAACTTTCTAAAATGTGTTATGCAGACATATCTATAATTACCGTCTCGTTGACAAAACGAACGGGGAAAAACACTCTGATATAAAAAGATTTTAACGTTTTTCTTGTGCTTGCCTTACTACAATTAACACAGGTCATAGTGGTTATCCAATATTTAATAAAAGAAACTAAGTTGTAGGGATTGCAACTAGAGGTAGTAGTTACAAAGATAAAAAGAACCTTTATGTTTAGGAGCTTTGAGCCAAGTTCCCCTTTTCTGTAATGTCCTGTTTCTTTACAAGGGACAGAATTAGGACACAATTTCTAACCTGTCGGACTCGTTGGTTCAAAATATAGACTTTCAGGACTGTTCTATATTACTATTCGTTGGTTACTTCCAACCGCCAAACCCTTTAACAACAGCCGATTTGTGCCAAAATAGTACTTTTAACCGTACAGATACACTGTCCTGAAAAAGTACACTCTGCTCACAGGTTGTAAAAGAACAGTCGATTTAAGAAGAAAGAACAGAGATTTCGATAATTAATTTTTCTTAGCTATTTGGATTAAATACTTATCAAAGAATTCGGACTTAATTTATGTTATAATGAATTTATGGAAGATTTTAATGATAAGGTTTATCGGTTAGAACAACGAGATAAATATGACGCTATTATCAATTTATGTGATAAGGAAATTGATATAAATCCAGATAATTGGGATCCTTATTTTCATAAAGCTATGGCTCAATTCGGATTAAAACAATTTGCTCAAGCTTTATTAACCATAAACAAATCAGTTAAGCTTAATCCAAATTCATTCAATTTAACCTGTAAGGGAAATATATTGTGGAGGCTTGGTGATAATACGGGAGCAATTAACTCTTTTACTAAAGCCTTGGAATTTAATAATACATGTACTTCAGCTTTATATTTGCGTTCTGAAGTTTATCTATCAATTGGTGAATATACAAAAGCAATTACAGATGCAAGAAAAATTTTAGAAATCGACCCAAAAGATGAAGATGCACTTTCTGTTATTGCTGAAGTCTGTAGGTTGGATGAAACCCAACAATAACTTTTGAGTGCAAATATTGGGACAAATAGTGCAAAAGAGCGGACATTTTTGTTACCAAAATCGGACATTCTGGACATTTTGAATCAAGCAACTTCCGACCTTTTTAAATTGGCAAAAGTTGGATTGCTTCGGGCATTTGCCCTCGCAATGACATAAAAACTTCCGACCAAATGTCCTGTTAAAAGGTACAGGTCACTCAAACTCGGACAGGTCTTTGACCTGTGGCGAGTTCTCACCTCTTTTGCACACACTAAAATAAAAAAGCCCTGAACAAAAGTTCATGGCTTCTTTATGGAGCGGGAGACGAGGCTCGAACTCGCGACATCCTCCTTGGCAAGGAGGCATTCTACCACTGAATTACCCCCGCAGATTTTCGGTTTTGCGGAGAGCCACTGACTCGGAAGCCATTTTACCCCCGCTTATGTTTATTATCTTACATGCTCAATTTTTAAATGCAATAGGGTATATTTCTTCTTTTTATCAAAATACTAACTCTTTATTTTTTCAAAAGGACTATTCGGACCATATTCCGGCATGAACCTTGCATCTACAAACTTATAATCTTTGATTTTTCCTAATTTATTTCGGATAATTTCAAACTTTGTGTGCAAAACATACGTCATGCCGGATTTGTCTTTCACCCTGATGGCAGGATTATTCACGTAACGTAATCCCCCCCTGTTATACCATCTTACAGCCTCACACACTTCCGGACAATTTGTTGTACCTAAAAATTCCCTCGCATCTCCTTTTTTACGACCTATATCTTTTGCAAGCATATTTTCAAACGGTTCTACATCCTTACCTGAAATGATATAGGACACCGGAGAATAGCTTGTAATACTTCCTAAAATTTTGTTATAAAAAGACCTTACTTTTGGCAATAATCTATAATCTAAATCACATGAACCCATATACGCCCTCAACCTTTGTTCAGCGTTTACCATTTCTTTTTTACTCTTGTCCAACGGCTTATTTAAAACTCTCACAACTTTACTCTGCAATTTTTTAACAAGTTCAAGATTTGCTACAGGAGCATAGCTGCCATTCGCTTCAGCCACCCAATGTACCACCGGATATGCAGATTTGAAATTTGTTTGTTGATTAACACTAACAGGCAGAATATTCATGTGTTTATTAAAAACCATAAATATATTTTTTGCCTGCTTTTTTACAAATATTTACAAATTATGCCCCAAATATGCTCTACGCTGAAAAATAAAATCCGTCAGCCTTCATTCTTTCAAAGACTTCTTTTATTTGTTCTTCCGGACAAACAATTGATGCGCGAAAATATCTCTTTCCGTACTCTCCGAATGCATCTCCCGGAACAACAACAATTCCTGATTTGTGCATCAAGTCATCCGTAAATTCAACAGAAGTTTTATACCTTGGAGGAATCGGAAGCCACAAATAAAATGTTGCATCCGGAACATTAAATTCCCCCCAGCCCAATTCCTTCAACCCTTTAACAAAAAGTTCCTGGTTGTGTTTGAATACTTTGTTCGACTCTTCTATATACTTATCGCCTTCTTCACTGTTCAGGATTTCTGCACCCGCTTTTTGCAAAGCTTTAAATAAGCCTGAATCTAATGTGGACTTTAACTTACCAAATATTTTTACTGCTTCTGAATTACCGCAAATCCAACCCAAACGCCAGCCTGTCATTGCATATGGTTTTGAAAAGCTAAAAAACTCAACCGCAATATCCTTTGCTCCCTCAATTTCCAAAACACTCAATGGCTTAAGCTCAGGTTTAAAGTACATCTCAATGTATGCTGCATCAGAAATTAAAAGTATATGATGTTTTTTACAAAAATCTACAACATGCTCCAAATACTCTCTTGTCGCAGTTGCACCAAGCGGATTATTCGGATAATTTATCATCAACGCTTTTATTTTTTTAGGATTATATCCGTCTTTTATAAACTGCTCATAAACTTTTTCCAAGTCAGGCATAAAATTATTTTCGGGCGTTAAAGGAACAGAATATGCTTTTCCTCCTGAAACTTTTACCATCTCTTTATATGAAGCATACCCAGGATCTGGAACCCATATAATTTCTTTTTCATTATCGTCTTTCGTAGGATTCAATAAAACTCTTACAAAATTTGCCAACCCCTCTTTTGAACCTATAAGAGAAAAAATCTCTTCATCAGGATTAAGCTCTACATTAAAGCGAGTTTTCATACGCTTTGCAATTGCTTCACGGAAATATTTTTCTCCTTTCGGAGTTGAATACAGATGCGCCCCCTTTTCTTCAACAGCACTTTTTAATGACTCAATAACCTTTCTTGGCGGAGTAGCTGTAGGAGCCCCCATAGAAAGAGATATCGGCGCTCTGCCTTTTGCAGTAAGTTCAGGGGTTATTTTTGCAACAGTCTCTTTAATTCTAAACATTATATAAGTTTCAAGTGACTGAACATAATCATTAAAAAATTCTCTCATAATACTTCCTTGCTTTCTAGCGTACAAGGACTATTATATATCAATTATTTATATCTGCATAGTAAATATTAATTACCTTGTATAATTCTTTAACAAAGGAGTTCTAACACAACTGTTCAAATAATCTATTGTACTGATTTTTTCATTATACAAATATTTAATGAAGTTCAAATATGAAATCTCATTTGAACTTAAAAGCAAATTGATTTCAAATCCATCGGAACAAAAAGGTTCATAATCATAAACAACATAGCTGTTGTACTTGCTTTTCCACTCTTTTCGTTCGATTCTGCAATTATTTTCTTCCGCAACATCTTCTAACCAATCAACTATATTTCTGTCAATATTTTTTATTTCTAAGTATTTATTCTGTATTTTTCCCATAGCAAAATATCTCCATACAAAGATTTTAAGGTGATATATGTGGAGATAAATCACCTGTTTGTTTAGTTTTTAAAAAATAAAAATTAAATTTAAGGATAATATATTTAGGGTAAGTGACACAAAATTAGGTTTATATATCGCTATATTTATTCTTTTCAAAACACAATATATTTATTAAAGAAAATATCATTACAATAATAAGAAGTACTACAGCTAAAGCGGAAGCATAACCTAAATCTAAGTTCTCAAAAGCTCTTTCATATATATAATATACAATAGTTTTAGTTGAATCCAGAGGTCCGCCTTTTGTCATAACATAAATTTCTGCAAAAACCTTCATTGCAGAAATTGTACTTATTGTAGAGACTAGTGCAATTGTCGGCATTATGTGCGGAATAGTTACCGTAAAATGTTTTGTAAAAAAATTGGCTCCGTCTATATCACACGCTTCGTAAAGTTCCTGCGGAACACTCATTAATGATGCCAAATAAATCATCATATAGTAACCGATACCTTTCCATATTGTTACTAAAGCGACTGAAAATAGTGCCCATTTTGTATCAACAAGCCATCCGACTGGTTCAATATTAAAAAGCGACAGAAAATAATTCAAAACCCCCTGACTTGCATACAACCACTTAAACGCAATTGCAGCAACTACAATTGAAACAATAACAGGAAGGTACAAAAGTATTTTATATAAAGTTATACCTCTGATTTTTTGATTTATTAATATTGCCAAAAACAAGGGAAAGATAACAAGAAATGGAACCGCTATAACCAAATACATAAAAGTATTAAACATAACTTTATAAAAAACAGGCTCTTTAAATAATTTTACATAATTATCAACACCACTAAATGTCGGGTTGTATATACTGGACGAATAGTCAAAAAAACTCAAACCGAAAGTTTGAAAAAACGGAATAAAAAAGAATACCGTAAGTACTGCCGCAGCAGGCAATAAAAACAAATATGGTGTATATTTTTTATAATAATTCATAGATTTATTATACACTATAATTACTTTTTCTTGCACGCCTCATCCTGAAGGTCTGTTTTTCCGTCATAATTATTATCAAGCCCATCAGAGCATGAACCGACGGAATCCTCTCCTTCTGCTCTTGCATTTAATTTAAGCCACTTATCCGGAATCCTTCCCCACTGGTACAAGAAAAAGTCTCTGTAAAATTTTGCTGCATCAGAATTTTTCAAAACAACCAAATTTTCATCATTTTTATTTTCTCCGCTGTTAGAAAAATTCATGGAACCTATTACTACATACTCATCATCTATAATTATAGATTTAGAGTGCATTTTTCCGGCAAAATTTTCGGTTTTTACAGGAATTCCGGCATTGCGCAATTCTTTATGTTTTGAATGTACATTTGACGCATTGAGAGCATCCGCTATTATTTTTACATCAACTCCTCGATTTTTAGCATTGATTAGCGCCTCGACAACTCTTTTTTCGGTAATTACAAAAGTCGGAATATAAATATATTTTTTTGCTGATTGTATAAGAGGCAGAACTCCGTTTTTGACAGATTTATCTTGCGGGGAAAAATAAACGCTGATATTTTCAAATTTTTTATTTACATGTGACACTTTGTCATTATGAAATTTCCCTTCAAACATCTGTTCGAATTCTTGTTTGTAAAAAGATGCCACTTGAGGAAATTTGATTACTATAATTGCATTAGAATTAAAACCTGACATATCAGTGTGCGACAGATTTGCAGAACCGGTTATTACGTATTTATTATCAAATATATAAAATTTATTATGCATTGTACTTGCAGCATACTGGGACTTTCCGTCATTTACACGACCTGATATTAATTTCACAAATTTGTCCGTATCAGGATAAATATTATTCCCGTTAACATCAACATCGTACACAAGTCTAATTTTTACCCCTCTTTGAATAGCATTTACGATTGCTTTTTCTATTGCCGGAATTGATGAATAACCATATATTGCAATATCTATAGATGATTCAGCCGTTTTTATTCCGTCAAGAATCTCCTTACAAATTTCAGAAGAACAATTTCTGTCAGGGTATATTTTTGTTGTTGAATCAGACAAAATTATCTTAACATTCCCAAAATCAGCTTTGTAAGAGGCAATTTGGGGAATTTTTGGTACAACAAATTCTCCATAATTATCAACCGTATTATAAATTTTGTCTTTTTTTATATTTTTGACGTGATTTCTTTTTACTACAAGGAAATTGGTAACCTTTTGACGATTACTTTTTGAAACCGGTAAAACAGAATCATTATCCAAATCCACGATAACATACTTACCACGTCTTACAGAATCCAAAATCCTGTTAAATGCAGCACCATTCAAAGCTTTTCCGTCACGAATTGCAAATGAAGAATTTAAAAACTTTGCTTTGTATCCGAATCTGTAATAAACTAAATCATCTCCTACTACTTTTACCGGCTTATTTTGGAGAATATTTTTTGCCCAATACTTCCCCAAACTGCCTATTATAAATGCTTCATCTTCCGAAATTCCGAGTTTTTCAGCCAGAATCAGATTTTTACTAGTGTAATCCGCATCAAAACAATCACTATCCGCAGGCTTATAAACTTTTTTATCAGCAAGAATTATTTCTGCAGGAGATATTATATCCGCAACCAAACTTTCATAAGGTTTACAAAAGAATAAATAACAAAATAAAGATATAAAAAATATAAGAATTAATAATATTACTGCATTTATTTTATTCATAAAACTCCTGTAAAAGTTGTCCTCTTGTTACTTACAAACTCGTTCTTCTTCTATTTTTATTAAATCATATAAAACTTGATTGTATGGAGTTTGCACGCCGTATAATTTGCCTAAACGAATTACTTCGCCTGCAAAAATATCTACTTCGGTAGGTCTTCCCGATATTATATCCTGCAGCATAGATGTTTTACCTTCATCACACATCATTCCTAAAGCTTTCAGTGCATCCGCTTCCAATAATTTTAAGTTTTTTAATCCACTTTTTTTCGCAATCAAATACACTTCATTTATAATTTTTTTTGCAAAACTAATAAAATTCTTATTATTCTTCATTTCGCCAAAAGTCATCTTTAAAATTGCGGAAGTTTGATTTGAAAACAAGTTAAGCGTAAACTTTAGCCACATGTTATAATCAATATCCGATGGAAATTCATAATCTATACCTGAATCAGTAAATATTTCTTCCACAGCACTATCATTTTCACAAACAATTTTGCCGACTCCGTCTTGCGTTACAGAATTTCCTTCTCTTACCGCACTGTGTCCTATAAAATATGACTTAAGAACTTTCGCTTGTGGATATTTTGACTTTATAATTTCTTCGGAAGATATACCGTTTATAAGAGATAATACTCTTGTATTACCTGTAACAAAATTTTTAATATATGATAATGCGCTTTTTAGTCCTTGGTATTTTGTACAAATAATTATTAAATCCGCATTGTAACCTTTTTGCTCCGGAAAAACGTATTCAAATTCTAATTTTTTGCCGTTTAATTCCGGTGGAAATTTCATATATTTTTCAATACGTCCCTTATCTGCCAAAATTTTTAATTCACACCTTTTTGAATTCAAAAATTTTGATGCAAAAGTCGTACCTACTGCACCTAACCCACAAATTATAACTTTTTTCATACCAATTATTTTAAAGCAAAAACAGAAAATTTATTATCAGCATGCCCTGATTGTTTTTTTACTAAAAATACAACTTTCAAAAAATACGATAGTTTCCTGATTTGTCAACAAATTTAACAAAATTTCATGCAAAAAATGTTACATTTTTAACATTGGTAAATTTGAAAAATTTCCAGTTATTTGTACATTTCCGACCTTTGTTGAGTTTTATTAAAATGTTGATAGATTCTCTTATTTGGATTATTATTTTATTAATTCATCTAATCGATGGATTAGATTTTGGGAAGGAAATGTTATCCTTTTATTAGGAAACTTATAAGGAAGCTTGAAATGAAATAGCTGCCTTTTATGGTAGATTAGGAGGGTTGTATTCTATGCAGAATAGTTTAAATAAAGAAGGAAATATCGTAGAGTTTGCATCGGGAAAATCAAGTAGCACAACCGATGTAATGAAAAGTTCTGCAGCTCCGAACAAGGAATTTATATCACAAATTGCGCAATTAAAAGCTCAGCAAATTAAACCGGCTAAGCTTGAAAATGTCCATGTTATTAAGAAAGACGGCACAAAAGAGGAGTTCGATAATACAAAGATTATTAATGCGGTAAGAAAATCCGCAACAAGAATGCTTGTTACATTATCGGATGAAGAATTAAAAGATATATGCGATTTTGTTGATAATAATATTGCAAAAATCGGTAAGACAGAAATTACTATTGCAGAGATGCATAACCTTGTTGAAGGAGCTCTTGAAGCAATTAATCCGAAAGTTGCTCAAAGCTACAGAAACTACAGAAATTATAAACAAGACTTTGTACATATGTTAGATAAGGTATACCAAGAATCTCAAAGAATTATGTATATTGGTGACAAAGAAAATTCTAATGCCGATTCAACTCTTGTTTCAACAAAACGCTCTTTAATATTCAACGAACTTAATAAAGAATTATACAAGAAGTTTTTCTTAACAGTTGATGAACTTCAAGCCATTCGTGACGGTTATATTTATATCCACGATATGTCTGCAAGAAGAGATACAATGAATTGTTGTTTATTTGACGTTGCATCCGTATTAAAAGGCGGATTTGAAATGGGCAACCTATGGTACAATGAGCCAAAATCTCTTGATGTAGCATTTGATGTAATCGGAGATATTGTAATGGCTGCAGCAAGCCAACAATATGGCGGTTTTACAGTCGCAGAAGTCGATAAAATATTAGCACCGTACGCAGAAAAAACTTTTGAAAGACAAAATGAAAAATATTTATGCTTAGGTCTATCCTTTGAAAAAGCAAGAGAGGCAGCACTCGCTGACGTTCAAAAAGATTTTGAACAAGGATTCCAAGGTTGGGAATACAAGTTTAATACAGTTGCATCATCACGTGGTGACTATCCGTTTATTACTGTTACAGCAGGACTTGGAACAGAACCGTATGAAAAGATGGCAACAATTGCTATGCTAAAAATTCGTATGAACGGTCAAGGCAAAAAAGGCAACAAAAAACCTGTATTATTCCCTAAGATAGTTTTCTTATATGATGAAAACTTACACGGAGAAGGCAAAGTTAACCACGATGTATTTGAAGCAGGTATTGAATGCTCTAAAAAAGCTATGTACCCTGATTGGTTATCACTTTCAGGCGAAGGATATGTTGCTTCTATGTACAAAAAATACGGAAAAGTTGTTTCTCCGATGGGTTGCAGAGCATTCCTATCACCTTGGTTTGAAAGAGGCGGAATGAAACCTGCTGATGAAAATGATACTCCGATTTTTGTCGGTCGTTTCAATATTGGTGCAATCAGCTTGCACTTACCAATGATTTATGCAAAAGCTAAAAAAGAAAGCAAAGATTTCTATGAAGTACTTGATTATTACATGGAACTTATAAGACAGCTTCATATCAGAACTTACGAATATCTGGGAGAAATGAAGGCTTCTGTCAATCCTCTTGCATACTGCGAAGGAGGCTTCTTAGGCGGACACCTTGGTATTCACGATAAGATTAAACCGTTGTTAAAATCCGCAACAGCATCATTTGGTATAACAGCATTGAATGAACTTCAAGAGTTATATAACGGTAAATCTCTGGTTGAAGACGGACAGTTTGCGATTGAAGTTATGGAATATATTAATAAGAAAGTTGCACAATTTAAAGAAGAAGACGGAAATCTATATGCTTTGTACGGAACTCCGGCAGAAAATCTTTGCGGACTTCAGGTACAACAATTCCGTAAAAAATATGGTGTAGTTTCTCACGTATCTGATAAACCATATGTTTCAAATTCATTCCACTGCCACGTAAGTGAAGATATCACACCGATTCAAAAACAGGATCTTGAAAAGAGATTCTGGGATTTGATGAACGGCGGCAAGATTCAATATGTAAAATATCCGCTTGACTATAATACAGATGCCGTTAAAACTCTTGTACTAAGGGCTATGGATATGGGATTCTATGAAGGTGTTAACCTTTCGCTTTCATACTGTGATGATTGCGGACATGAAGAATTAAACATGGATGTTTGCCCGAAATGCGGAAGCAGAAACCTAACAAAGATTGACCGTATGAACGGATACCTTTCATATTCTCGTGTAAAAGGTGATTCTCGTTTGGCAGATCATAAGATGGAAGAAATTGCCGACAGAAAATCTATGTAGGGGTAAAGGGGTAAATATAATATTAAAAAAAAACACCAAACCTAAAGGTTTGGTGTTTTTTATTTAGTTAGAATTTCAGTAAAATATTTTTCAATAGATTCTCGTTTTTCATCTACAATTTTTTTTAAAGTTTTTTGCAAACTATGTTCTTTTAAATCATTATCCATAGTTACTGTTTCACTGTAATCATCACCAATTGTCAAATTTAGATATTTAACCTTTTTCGGATTAACTTCCTCATTCACTCTAACTTCAACAACTTTGTTTTCAATTCCGGCATTTTGGGCCAAACTATTAAGCATTTGAGATAATTTTTGCATAGAATACATAATTGATTTGCCCAGTTCTTCACTATACATATAGCCGGCATAACCGTATTTTTTATAACATTCTCTTTCCATACTTTGTAAAAGCGGAAATGATGATTCCGAAAATCTGCAATATGATGCTTTAAAATTTGTATTTATAATTGAATTTCTTTCACTATTAAATTGAACTTTCATTATTTATCCCCGCTGCTGATAACATTCATATATAAATTATAAAACAACTAAATAATAAATTTGCTAAAATATTAAATTAAAGTATTACTCCCTGTTGCATATACCCCTTTTGGGTGTATAATTTTGTTAAGGGGTAAAAGGGAGAATGCATGATGCAGGAAATTTTAGAAAAAAAATCAATTAAAAGTATAGATTTTAACTGTGATTTGGCACAAGCTTACGGCGTATATAAAAACAACAATGAATTTGACCTTTTAGACTACGTAAGTTCTGTTAATATATCCTGCGGATTTCATGCCGGCGACCCGATAACTATAAAAGAAGCATTATTAAAAGCTAAAGAAAAAAATGTTGCAATAGGCGCTCATATTGGTTTTAATGATATTCAGGGATTTGGTTACAGACCTGTAGAACTTAAAGAAAATGAATTGGAAGCTCTTGTTATATATCAAGTCGGAGCAATTATGTCATTTGCAAAGGCATACGGATTAAGTATTGAACACGTTAGACCGCATGGTGCAATGTATAAAATGGCAGGTGAAGACTTTACTTTCTCGACTGCTATTGCAAAAGCAATTAAAAAATGTTCGGATTGGCTTGTTTATTACGCTCCTGTTGGTGACATTACCGCAAAAGTAGGAGATTATATAAATATTCCGATTGCTCAGGAATTGTCATTAGAAAAAACATATAATGCTGATTTAACAATAGATTATAGTATAGAAGATAATACTAATAATTATGATTTAATTAAAAGATTGCAACATTTGCTGCATACATCGCAAATTCGCAATAATTTAGGCGGCATGAGTTTTGCAAATGTAAATACAATACATTTTTCTAATAAGTACAAAAACTCAATGGATTTAATTAAGGAAGCTGCAAGGTTAATAATTCCGCAACCGGTTAATTATATTAATGCAAAGTCTTCTGGATGGGTAGATTAGATTATGACATTTGATTTTAATAATTTAAAGGAAAACGTAAAAGTCACAAAGGATGTTGGCTGGCTTTTACCCGGATTGGAAGTAAAAAGATGGTTCTTTTTAATATTTTTAGGCTCAATAATGATAGTATTGGGATTTATGGTACTTGCTAATGTACGCCCGATTTATTTAACATTAGAGCTTATCAGAAAAGCTGCGCTCGTATTACCTTCAAATTTCCTTGCCGCCGTCTTCATATTAATCGGCTCAGTTATATTCTTTAAAGGATGGCAAAAAACAACATTATCAATAATGGATATGAATAGCAGCAAAGGCAGTTACTCTATCTTAGAAAAATTATACAGACGCCGCAAACTCAATAAAGGAGCAAAAGTTGTTGCAATTGGCGGTGGTACGGGCTTATCAATGTTACTAAGAGGAATAAAGAAATATACAAATAACATTACTGCAATCGTTACCGTAGGAGATGACGGCGGAAGTTCCGGACGACTAAGAGAAGAAATGGGAATCCTACCTCCCGGCGATATTAGGAACTGTATTGCAGCTCTCGGTGATGACGAAGACTTAATTACAGAACTATTTCAATACAGATTTAAAAATGGTGAAGGCTTGGAAGGTCACAGTTTCGGGAATTTATTCTTAACTGCGCTGTGCGCAATTACCGGTGATATGGTAAGTGCCGTTAAAGAATCATCTAATGTTTTAAATATCAGAGGGGTTGTACTTCCTGCAACACTGGATGACATGAAGCTTGCTGCAGAATTTGAAGACGGTAGAATTATTAAAGGCGAATCTAACATTCCGGAAGCAAAAGGAAAGATTAAAAAATTATTTACAGAACCTGCAAAGTGTGTAGCTCTTCCTGAGGCATTGGCTGCAATAAAAGAAGCAGACTTAATAATTCTCGGACCGGGAAGTTTATACACAAGTGTTATTCCGAATCTTCTTGTCAGCGGAATTGCAGATGCTATTGATAAAGCTCACGCTAAAAAAATATATGTTTGCAATATAATGACGCAACCGGGAGAAACTGATAATTATTCAGTAGCAAGCCACGTTAATGCACTAATAAAACATGCCGGCGGAAAGTGCATTATCGATGCAGTACTCGTTAATGACAGTTTGCCTGAAAATATCTCGGAAGGGTATGCTAAAGCAGGCTCTATTCCTGTCAGATTAGATATGGAAAATATTGCACCAATCGGAATTGAAGTTGTTTCTCAAAAATTATTACAAGAAAATAAACAGGGACTTGTAAGACACAGCTCTAACAGAGTTGCAAGAGCCGTATATTATTGGTACAAAAAAACTTCTAAAAAATAAGTGTAAAATTGTTAGCTTCTATTTATTTCCCCAAGTTTTCAATTTATAATTTGTTTAAAATTATTTATTTTGTGAAAAGAATGCACACAAAATATCATGATATAATTAAATCAAATATTATACTCTTTTAGGAGAAATCTTATGAAGACAGTACTTACTTTCCAAAGATTAAAAGATAACAATGAAAAAATTGCTATGCTTACCGCATATGATTACACAACCGCACAAGCTATTAATGAAGCTGATATTGATGCCATATTGGTCGGTGACTCTTTAGCAATGGTAGCTTTAGGATATGAAAATACTTACAATATTACTATAGATGAAATGTTAATATTTGTTAAAGCCGTATCAAAAGGTGCAAAAGATTCCTTCATAATCGGAGACATGCCTTTTATGAGCTACAATTTAAGTATTGAACAAGGCCTGGAAAATGCGGCAAAAATGATAAAAGCAGGAGCAAATGCTGTTAAATTAGAAGGATGCAATGAACATATTTTATCACTAATTAAACGTTGTACTGAGTCAGGAATTCCTGTATTAGGTCATCTTGGATTCACCCCGCAATTGATGAACACAATCGGCGGACATAAAATTCAAGGAAAAACTGCAGAAAAAATTGAAATTATATTAGAAAGTGCACAAAAACTGGAAGAAGCAGGCTGTTTTGGAATTGTACTGGAATTAATACCTGCAGATAGTGCTAAATATATAACAGAAAATCTAAAAATTCCTACAATCGGAATCGGAGCAGGTGTAAATTGTTCCGGACAAATTGTAGTAACAGATGATATTTTAGGTAAATTTACAGACTTTACTCCAAAATTTGTGAAGAAATTTGCAAATTTACATGATGAAATTACAGCAGGAGTTAAAAGTTACATAAGAGAAGTTAAAAATGAAACTTTTCCGTCAATTAATGAATCTTTTGAATTAACTAAAGAAGAAAAAGAAAAACTTTTGTCTGTAAAATAAAATCAAAAGACTAAATTATATGTTATAATAGTCAAGAAATAATTTTTGAGGGAGCGAAATGTTATTACATAAAATAGATGAAGTAAGAGAAAGTATTATAAAGTGGAAAAAAGAAGGTTTGACAGTCGGACTTGTTCCCACAATGGGAGCACTGCACAACGGGCACTTAAGCCTTATAAAAAAAGCAAAAGAAACATGCGACAAAGTAGTCGTATCAGATTTTGTTAATCCGATACAATTTGGACCTTCTGAAGACTTTGATAAATACCCCAGAACATTAGATGCAGACATGGAGCTTTGCAATGAAACCGGAGTTGATATAGTATTCGCACCTTCTGCAAATGAAATGTACGGAGAAGGACAAAGATTGTCAAACGACACTCTTACTTACGTATGCCCCCCATTTTTCTATGTAAATAAACTATGCGGAAAATCAAGAGTGGGACATTTTGACGGAGTCTGCACTGTAGTTCTCAAATTATTTAATATAGTTCAACCTGATTTTGCATTTTTCGGACAAAAAGATGCTCAACAAGTAATAGTTATAAAAAAAATGGTCAAAGATTTAAATGTACCGATTAAAATTGTTCAATGCCCGATTGTCAGGGAAGAATCCGGTTTAGCACTAAGCTCAAGAAATAAATACTTATCAGAAGCAGGAAAACAAGATGCATTAGTTTTAAGTAAAATTTTAAATAACATTAAGGTATGCTACAACAGAGGTATTACGGATACTGATGCTCTTAAGGAAACTGCATATGGTTTTTTGACGGATAAACATGAAATGGAATATTTAGAAATAGTCGATAAAGAAACATTGGAAGATAAAAAACAGGCTGATGACAATTCAATTGCACTCATAGCATGCAGAGTCGAAAATGTCAGACTTATTGATAATATATACCTCAAGGAGGATTAATGATGCATGAAGCTATTTTAAACATATTTAAAGGAATCAGAAGTTTTATTTATATGATAAGAATACTTTGTATATTTTGTATTCTTCTGCTTTTATGCTACTGGATTGAAGATTTAACAAAAGGAAACTTTGCATGGCTTAATTTTATTAAACCGCTTTTTAATTCGCTTTTAAAAATGTGTGATGATATATATTCTTATTCGTTCAATTTTTTCGGAGCGGTTTTTGAAATCAAATATTTGAGTACATTACTTATTTTTGTAGCGATTTCATACATTTTTAAACTAATAAGTCAAGTCGTAGAAATGATTGAAACAGGATACTTAAAAACACGAAAAGTATACAAAAAAACAGAAGAAACTCTTATCAATAAAAAATTGCAAGCTGATACAACTTTAGAACAAGTTCAAATTACAAAATATACAATTGTTGTCAGCACACAAATAAAAAGAAAGTTTTCGCATCGTGAAATTCACGTGGATATAGAAGAACAAAACAAATTGCTAAATGATTTTCTGACACAAAAAACCGGCAAAGCACCTGTTTTATACAATGGCGGATTCATGTATCAATTCAATAATTTTGACAGAATTGACAATGTTCTCGATACCATATTTAAGGTTATGAAATCAAATTCAATGATTGATTATGCATTCTGCGTACAAGTCGGAGATAACCCCAAACAACTTGATAAATTAATAAGTCTTTACCATTTCGGTAAAGTAACTATGGCAGCAGATACTGCATATAGGTATAAATTCAACGCTTCACACAGATATCAGACTTCACAAGTCGGAATTTTTCAATATGATAACGGAACAATAGAAGCTCATGAGTTTAAAGAAATTCTGTAGTATAATAGGTACATTAATATTAGTAAATAGTAAAACTTGGAGGATGAGGGATATATGAGATACGATTTTGGCGAAGTTATTACCGCAATGGTAACACCATTTAACGAAAAAAGAGAAGTTGATTACGGCAAAGTCGAATCTCTCGCAAATTATCTGGTAAATTCAGGTTCTGATTCAATTCTTGTTACTGCTACAACCGGAGAATCTCCGACTCTGACGCATGAAGAAGAAATTGAAATTCTTCTAAGCGCAAAAAGAGGAATTCTTGGTAAGGGAAAAGTTATTATGGGCGCAGGCTCAAATTCTACCGAGACTGCGGTTATGATGGCTAAAAATGCAGAAAAAGAAGGAGCAGATGCAATTTTATCAGTAGTACCGTATTATAATAAACCTACTCAGGCAGGAATTATAGAACACTTCTCGGCAGTTGCGGAAGCTACTGAACTACCAATAATTTTATATAATATTCCATCAAGAACCGGTTCTAATATGAGTGTTGATACAGTAAAAACCCTTGCAAGAAAGTATCAAAATATAGTTGCCCTTAAACAAAGTTTTGGAGATATGGACACTGTAACAGAGCTTAGAATGGCATGCCCGAGTGATTTTGCCATATATTCAGGAGATGACAGCTTAACACTCCCAATGTTATCACTTGGTGCACATGGCGTTGTATCTGTTGCATCTCACCTATTTGGAATTGAAATAAAATCTATGATTAGAAATTTTAAAACCGGTGACACAACAACCGCTAAAAACATGCATCAAAAGTTATACCCAATATTTAAGAAACTATTTATGGCACCTAACCCGATTCCGGTTAAAGCCGCTCTTGCTTACAAAGGATTAATTGAAGACTATGTAAGACGTCCGCTTGTTGAACTTACTAAAACAGAAAAAACGGATTTGTTCTTTATATTAGATTCAATCTAGGAATACAAAATTTCTTATAAAAAAGGACTTACTATAAATGTAAGCCCTTTTTACATGCAGTTTATTTATATATTACTTTCAAATTATTATCAAAAATTGAACCTGCACATCCCCAACCTCCACCAACACCATTTCTGTCACAATGATAGTTACTGCTACTGTTTCTCCAACTTTCCCCTCTTGGGTTGCCATTTGCAAAAACATCACCACCGGTCGGAAGCACTGCACCGCTTCTATCAATAGTAAAGTCAAATAAATCAATACCACGTTTATTTGGGCCATGTGTTCTGCCGTTTATATCAACTATAATATCAGCCAAGTACCCTTTCAGATTGCTATCGCCTGTCCTATAAGTATGTTTACCGTTATTCATTGCTGTAATTAACATAACACAATTGTGCATAAGTTCCAGTTTTCTATAATTTGCACCCCATACTGTTCCGGCACGCATTGTATCTTGACGAAATTGGCTATGAGCAGGAGATAGCTCTGTACCCTTGCCACGACCTATATAATTTGAACCTTGAATATACCTTGCTAATGCTTGTAAATATGCTTCATCAGAAGATGTTCTGGTATAAGTTTTTCCACTTATGACGGCAGGATTATCTAAAAAATTTCCGTCACCATCCGTTTGACCCCATTGACCTTCAGTCATTATGCCGCCGTCATTAAATAACTCTTGCAAGTCATTTGAACCGGCATCATTTAGCATTTGATAATTTGCATTTTCTAAGGTTGATTTAAATTTTGATAATGTTGGCCCAATATGGGCATTTGATACATCCTGAATTAGTGCTGGGGCAGTCAAGGCCGCAACAACTCCTATAATACCAAGTGTAATCAACACTTCAGCTAAAGTAAATCCTTTCATTTTCATCATAAACCCTCTTTTGCTTGATTACTCAATAATTTAAAATTCATTTTTAGTTTTCAAAATGTAACACAATGTATATTATGTTACATTTTGGGGTAAATATAAGCAGTAACAGAGATTTAAGTATGAAAGGATATAAATGCCTGAATAAAGTAAGTTAATAAGAATAGTGAGGTATAAAGTTCACACCCTCGCCCCCACAACATCTGCTTAGTGGAATGGCAGGGGTGAGGGAATGAGAAGATTCGGCGAATGCCGAACACATCCATTCAATCATTCAGCCGAAGGCTGATGTGGTTATCTCTTCAGTCCGGTGTTTCTCTCTTTCTTTGCTTCGTTTCTTTCTCTCTTTGCCTCCGAAACAAAGAGAGAAAGAAATGAAGATAGAAAAAAGAACAGAAAATATAAAACCTCACCAAGAATAACTAAAACTCAAGCGTAGCTTTTGTTTTGTTATTCTATCCTCTCCATCTTGAGAGGAAAAAGAAAAAAATGTAACATAATATACATTGTGTTACATTTTATTATACTAAAAAACTCTGTTTTTTGATACTAAGAAAAGTAAAAAATACTCTTATTGGTAGTATTTATTTTTATCTTTGAATTATAATAAATACATAGGGTATAAAAGGAGTACATAGATGAAGAATAAACTAATAATGTTTTGGGCAATTGTCCTCATTGTCATAGTTTCTGTAGTGACAATTTGTACAAAGCCGACAAAACTTGGTTTGGACTTGGTTGGAGGCTCAAGACTTGTACTTGAAGCACAACCTACAAATGCACAAGTGACACCGGATATGATGTCCAGTCTGCAATTTGCAATTGAAAACAGAGTTAATAAACTTGGCGTTTCTGAAACTGTTGTTCAACGTTCAGGTGATAAAAGACTTGTCGTTGAAATTCCTGATGTTTCGGATTTGAACCAAGCAAAAGCTTATATTGGAGAAACAGCTGAATTAGACTTTAGAAAACCTGTTATGAAAGGTGATGAACCCGACTGGGAACCGACAGGTCTGACAGGAAAACAATTAAACAGAGCTAATTTAAGTACAAATTCACAAAACGGTCAATGGGTTGTTGATTTGGAATTTGATGGCGAAGGAACAAAGATGTTTGCCGATTTGACAAAGAAAATGGTTGGAAAACCGATGGCAATATTCTTTAACGGAGAATTGCAATCTGCACCCGTTATCAGAGAGCCTATTACAGGAGGCAGAGCTCAAATATCAGGCGGGGAGAACGGATTTGCTTATGATGAAGCTAAGCAAATGGTTGACCTTCTTAATGCCGGTGCACTTCCTGTTCCTGCTAAAATCATTGAAGAAAATACAGTTGGTCCTACTCTTGGTGCTGACAGTATTGCAAAATCAAAAGTTGCAGGTGCAATCGGTTTAGGATTTGTAATGTTATTTATGGCTATATATTACAGAGCTCCGGGACTTATTGCAGATATCGCATTAATTATATACGGCATTATACTATTTGCTTTATTTAAAGCTATTCCAGTAACGCTAACGCTTGCCGGTATCGCAGGTTTCATTCTTTCTGTCGGTATGGCGGTTGACGCAAACATTTTGATTTTTGAAAGAACAAAAGAAGAATTAAGAGCGGGAAGAACATTATTTACGGCAATTAATTCAGGTTTTGACAGAGCATTTACAAGTATTTTTGACTCAAATATGACAACAATTATTACTTGTACAATTCTATACTGCCTCGGAACAAGTATTGTTAAAGGGTTTGCATTAACTCTTGCAATTGGTGTAATTGTTTCAATGTTCTCTGCAATTACAATAACAAAGAACTTTATGCACTTATGCTTCGGCACAGGAAAACTAAAAAATCCTGCAATGTTTGGTTTGAAAGAATCCGAAATTAATGTGGAATATCAAGCAGTTGAAACTAAGCGTGAAAAAGCTAAATTCGGAATTTTAGATTAATAAAAAGGATAAAAAAAATGAGATTAAAATTAGATATAGTAAAATACAGATTTTTATATTTGGCATTGTCGGCAATACTATTAACACCGGGTATTGTTTCAATGATATATTCAATGATAACTTATCCGACTCATTCTCCTGTTAAAGTCGGGATTGACTACACGGGCGGAACAACATTACAATATGGAGTTAAAGAAGACATCTCAAATGACAAGATGGCAAATATCAGAACAAATTTGGAAAAAAACGGAATTGAAAACCCTTACTTACAGGTAATTCATGTAAACACAAATCAACAAAGTTCTGATTTAAAATCAATCCTTTCAATAAGAACAAAATTTATTGATGAAAACTCCAAAGATCAAGATACCATAACCAATGTAATAAGCAGCAGTTTTGATACACCGCAATTAGTTCAAGTAAGTTCTGTAGGTCCGACTTTAGGTGCCGAGTTATTCAAAAATTCACTAATTGCACTTTCTTTAGCATTGTTGGGAATTGTTGCATATCTGACGTTTAGATTCCAATTTAATTATGCACTTGCGGCAATACTGGGACTCGTTCACGATACATTATTTGTAGTCGGAGTATTTTCTATACTCGGTTTATTCTTCAATGTTCAGGTTGATGCACTCTTTGTAACTGCGGTTCTTACGGTAATCGGATTTTCAGTACATGATACAATCGTTGTATTTGACAGAGTAAGAGAAAACCTAAAGTATTACGGAAAGAAAATGTCTTTTGGTGAAATTATGAATGCAAGTATTAATCAAACTCTTGCAAGAAGCATCAATACATCATTTACAACTTTAATAACATTGCTTGCACTTTATTTCTTAGGAGGTGTTACAACAAGAGATTTTGTTCTTGCAATGATATTAGGTATATTAATTGGTACGTATTCAAGCATATTCTTCTGTTCAACTCTTATTGATATTTGGGAAGACAAAAAGAATTCCGCAGCTCCTGCAATTTCATAGTTTAAAAAACGGTCTGAAAATTTCAGACCGTTTTTTAAATGTAAAAATTTGTAAAAAAACTGACAAAAATATTTATTATAGGTTATATATATAGTATGAAAATATTACCGGTTGTATCGTATTTATATCCAAGTATCAGACAAGATAATATAAATCGTGCCGGAACAAAATTGCCCCGTATTTTTAATACACAACCTACTGATACTGTAACATTTTCCGCAAAAGTGATATCACCCAATAAAAAAGCTTTCAGAAAGCTGCTTAGATATGATATTCCGGATATGTATACAGGGAAAATTATGCTATCTCCTGATATTGTTGAAAACTTCATAAAAAAAGGTCTTTTTGATAAGTCTATTAAAAAAATTGCAGAATCCTTAATGCCATATAAAGAACGTTTGCAGCATGTTGAACAGGAAGTTCTGTCTATTATTAACAAAGATGCTGCTACAAATCCTGACTTAATGTTATCTGATGCAATAAAAAAGCATTCAAGTGAAGCAAACAAAAAATTATTAGAACTCCAAAATCCTATATTCGAGGAGCTTAACGAGTTAGCAAAAAAACTCCCTTCCGATGCATACCGTGATTTTCAGGAATTAATGGCTCAAGCAAAAATGATGTTAAATCATCAATGCACAGTACAAAATTTTAATAAAAGTGATTTTAAATACAAATTGAAAAGAATCGCACATGATGTCTACTTATGCGGTATTGATGAAGATATTATGGCTATACAAAAACTTATGAAAATGACTAACTATTTTCCGTTTCAAAAATTCAACAAGGCAGGAAAGCCATCAAATAAGCAAACTGATGATTTAATTACCAAACAATCAAAATATATCAAAAATATGATGCTGTACTTTAATCGCACTTCACTTGCTTATAATCAAGAATTAAGGTCTTTATTTGAAAATGCTGAAAGTCAAATTCTCGGAAAACCTTCACTTGTTGCTTTCAGCAGAAAGAAATTCATTTGCAGTCTGGATAAAATCCTTGATAAAATTGATGATAAAGAGCTTGCCGGTAAACTACACCGAATAGCAGTAAAATTGCCGACATCACAAGATACCGTTTCAGCATTTATAGTAAAAGCATCCAGAAGAACATCTGAAAAAATAGGATTGGATTTATTGCAAAATTCAGTTGGCTCAATAGAGCACCTTGTACCGAGAAGTCAAGGCGGTAAGGATTCTTACGCAAATTATGGTTTATCGGCTTCACTGATTAATTCAAACCGTGGAAGCACTGACATGCAAGTATATTTAAGAGAGCATCCTGAAGTATATGCAACTTGTCAAATGTATGTTGACAGGTTCATAGAACTTACAAACTCAAAAGTTATAGAAAGAAACGGAATTCCCAAAACATACATAAGAGATTTTGCCTACACTATGCGCAGACTTTCCCCGTCTGAAAAACCTATGATTTTAGATTTAAGCAAATTAAAATAATTTATCCTTCAACTTGAAAATTTTTATTAAATCCGTAAAGCCAAATTATTCCTACAAGTGATGTATACACCAAAAGTTCTGCCATTTCTTCAAATACAAAATTATGAGTAGCTTTTTCAGCATACAACCCCAGAACAATACCTAAAATCATTAACAATATATTCCAAACCGGAAATTTAACATTTTTTATTATATTCCACAAATTTATAAACAATTTATTCCACAAAAAATATACTACCACTGATGCTATATACAATCCGTAAATAGGATGCGCCAAATACCCGTATTTAATATCTTTCCAGCCATAATATGCATTAACTTCACCTGGGATTGGGAAAAATAAAGTCCTTCCGCAATTTATTTCTCTTAGCATTAAAATAATTATCACAAGAGAAACAAACTTAAAAAATTTTTTATTCTTCTTTACACAAAATCCCATAATACACGCCCCAAACAAAAATATCATTTGCATATTTTCTAACAGTCCGTTTTCATATCCGTATTCAGCAGGCAAATACATAACACACGGAATTATAAGTAAAACGACTAATACCGGAATCCAAGTTACATTATATATTTTAAAATCAAAATGGTTTTTCATAAAATCAAAAATTTTACTCATTACAAAAACCTCCTCTCAAATTTTCCGTAAAAATATTATATTGTTGAAAAGGCTGCAAGTCAAGTAAAATAAGGATTAAACCTTGACAATAACAGGCTTTTTTTATACTATGAAGTTGTAGTTTTTAGCATTTTAGGGAGTTTATATGGAATTGATAGATAAAAATGTAATTTGCATTAAATGGGGTACAAAATTTGGTGCTGAGTATGTCAACAATTTATACAGAATGGTTGAGAAGAACCTTCCCATTCCACACAGATTTGTTTGTTTTACTGATAATGCAGACGGTTTAGCTGAAGGAATTGAAGTAAGAGATTTACCTCCGTTTAATGAAAAAGCAATTCCTGATAAAGCTTGGAGAAAATTATCTTTATTTAATGAACAATTGGCAGACCTACATGGTACAGCACTGTTTTTAGATTTGGATATTGTAATCAAAGATGACCTGACCCCGTTTTTTGAGCAGGAAGGTGATTTTATAATTATTAAGGACTGGGATTTTCCGAAAGACATTATAGGTAATTCTTCCGTATTCAGATTTGAAATCGGGAAACACCCTTATGTACTGGAAAATTTT
The DNA here is from genome assembly GCA_017480425.1 of bacterium. Lineage (GTDB taxonomy): Bacteria > Cyanobacteriota > Vampirovibrionia > Gastranaerophilales > Gastranaerophilaceae > CAG-196. The sequence continues at coordinate 38,131 of JAFVAR010000002.1, forward strand.
TATAAAGAGGACAACAACATTCGTGACAGATTTAAAAATGAACAGGCATTTTTATCTCATCAAATATATGATAAAGGAATTCTCAAATATTGGGACAAGTCTTGGTGCGTAAGCTTCAAAAGATTTTGCTTGCAGCCGTTTCCTCTGAATTTCTTCAAGCAGCCGATAGATCCAAAAGGAGCAAAGATAATTGTATTTCATGGAAGACCGACTCCTGAACAGGCACTAAAAGGGTTTGCCGGCAAAGGCGGATTAAGATACGTTAAACCTACGACATGGCTTAAGCAGTATTATGTAAACAAAGAAGAACCCGCAAAAGTATAGGAGAAATTAATGCAAATTTGGGAAATTTTAGCAACTGTTTTTTTCTACATTACACTTCCGTTTTTTTATCTTGAAAGAGTAATCCATAAAAAATCCGGTGGATGGAAGAAAAAATTCGGATATTGTGATACTATCCCGAATGATAAAAAGGTTATCATGCTACATGGCTGCTCAGTGGGCGAAATTACTGCCGTTGAAGATTTGGCAAAAAAAATAAAACAAGAATTTCCTGAACAATTCCTTGTTATTACAACATCAACTATTACAGGACAAGATATTGCAAAAAAGAAACTTGGTGAAGTTGCTGACTATATTACATTCTTTCCGTTCGATGAATGTTTTAGCATAAAAAGATTTATGCAAAATGTTCATCCGAGTGTAGTTTTAATAGCTGAAACCGAGATTTGGCCGACATTCGCTTTTGGATGCAAAAAACGAAATATTCCTCTATACATAATTAACGGAAGAATTTCTGACTTATCATATTGGATGTATAGACTTGCAAAGCCATTCTTTAAACAAGTTTTGGAGAATTATTCAGGAATATTTACGCAAAGTATCGAAGATAAAGATAAATTTATATCAATTGGCGTTGATAAAGAAAACGCTGAATTTATGGGAAATTTAAAATTCGGAATTACAAAGAGCACAGCAAAAATAAACATAAGCGAGGGAAATTACCCAATATTACTTGCAGGAAGTACACATAAGCCTGAAAACCCTATCGTTATAAGCACATATAAAAAATTAAAACAAGATATTCCAAGCTTAAAGCTCATTATTGCACCAAGACATTTGGAGCGAGTTAAAGAAATCGAGACACTGGCACAAAAAGCTGGTTTAACTTTTGGCAATCGTTCAAAAGATGATAAATTTAATGAGAAAACAGACATTATTATACTTGACACTTTAGGTGAACTGAAAAACATGTATTCTGTTATAGATGTTGCCTTTATCGGAGGAAGCTTTAACAAAACCGGAGGACACAATCCGCTTGAAGCGACTATTTGGGAAAAACCTGTTTTATCAGGACCGGCAATATTTAATTTTAAAGACATCTACAAAATTTTAACCAATGCCGGAGCTGCAAAAGTAGTATCATCGGAAGAAGAATTTTATAAAGAATTAAAACGTTTATTTACCGACAAAAAAGCATACGACAAAGCGGAAATTGCCTGTGCAAGAATTTTTGGAGAACAACACGGAGCAGCGGATTTTGTTATACAAAAACTAAAATCACTATAAACAAACTAATATTTTATCAAGTTTTTCAAAAACATCTTTAAGGTTTTCTATTAAAACAATTTCACCCCTGAGTTTTGAAGCCCCCTGAAATCCGTTTAAATAATACGGATAAAATTTACGTACAAATTTTACCCCGACATTTTCACCCCGAAGTTCTACTTCTTTAATTAAATGGCTTTTCAAAGTATTAATTTTTTCCTCAAGAGAAGGAGGAGAAAGATATATTCCTCTATTCAAATACTGTTCTATTCTGGAGATTAATGTTACATCCCCTAAAGCACCACGCCCGATTGCAACACCATCAGCATTAGATTGCTCCAAACATTCAACCGCAGTTTCAATTGAAACAATATCTCCGTTTGCAAAAACAGGAATATCGACATTCCGTTTTAATTCAGCAATTTTTTTCCAATCAGCTTTTCCGCCATACATTTGCGAACGAGTACGAGCATGAATTGTTATAAAATCAGCTCCTGCTTCTTGCATCTGTTCACCGAATTCAACATAATTCATTTCATCAAAAGTATACCCAAGACGAAATTTTACACTTAGTGGAATTGAAATTTCAGCCTTCACGGTTTTTACAATTTCCTTTGCCAAATTCGGATTCCGCATTAAAGCACACCCGTCAGTTCCCTTGACAACCTTATTTACGGGACACCCCATGTTAATATCTATCATATCCGCAAATTGCTCCAGATATTTTGCACATTCTGCTATCATCCACGGCTTATGGCCGCTCAATTGATAAGATATCGGAGAATGATTGTCATCACGTTTTGTAATAACAGTATCTTTAACCTGCTTCAATGCTTCCGAACTTATCATTTCCGTAGTTAAAAGAGCCGACGGAGACTGTTCTCTGATAAGAGAACGCAGAACATAATCCGTAATTCCTGCCATCGGAGCAAGCGAAACCCTGGCAGATATTAAATCTTTAACCTGCATACGGTCTCAATTCTTCCATTCTGGATTTTGCATACCGCAAGAATTCATCATCTGTTGTATATTTTGAAACAAATATCTGATAGTACTTGAATGCTTCTTTATAATTTTCTAATCCGTCATAATCAACTGCTATCATATAATTTGCAATCGGAAAATCATTTGAATTTTTTACTACATTTAAATAATCCTGAATCGCAAATTTAGGCTGCTTCTTCTCATCATTTATCAGACCTCTGTAATAATAAGCATAAGCATTTGTGGATTCTTTTCTTAAAACTTCATTGAATTTTGCAAGTGCACCTTCAAAATCTTTTTGCTCATACAATTTTATGCCTTCATTCAGAACACCCAAAGTACCGCTTTGATTAACATAGTTTAATAACTGTTTTGCTTCGGATTGCGGATTTAGAGCAATTGCTTTATTTAGATAAACTCCTGCCTGTTCCCAGTTTTGTTGTTCGGAATACAAATACCCGATATAATAAGGAATTTGAGAATTCTTAGGGTTCAACATTTCTGCCTTTTTATAATACGCAATTGCCTCATCATAATTTTCTAATGCCTGATAGCAAGCTGCAACACCAAGCATAGAATTTTCAGTAGCAGGTTCTATTGACAAATATTCCCTTATTGCTTTTTTATATTCTTTATTTTCAAAACTTGCGGATGCTGAAGCCATCTTTGCGGAATCAGAATCACTCAAAACCTCTTTTAAAGTTTTTGCAACAAGCTCATTTCCTGGAAATCTGCGTTTGGCATCAGACAAAATAACTTCAGCGTTATCATAATCATCCTTTGCAGCATAACAAATGCCTAAGTTTACATATGCATCTATTTTATTAGGATTTTTTGAGATTACTGCTTTATAAGCTTTTATTGCATCCTCAATTTTATTTTCTTTGTGCAATTTGTAAGCGTATGAATACAAATCTTCACCTGTGCCGTTTTGAACCATATAACTTAAATATTCAACAGGAGACATTGTATCTCTGGCAAGTTCCATCATTGCGGTTTTTGCATCTGTATTTTTAGGATCCAGAGTAGCTACAGATCTATATAAATTCATTGCAGTCTGCTTGTCACCCATTTCCGCAAGAGTTTGAGCTTTATAAAACATTGCCTGAGAATTATCCGGTTCAATAGTTAAAACAGAGTTATAAGCTTGTAATGCTTTTTGGTAGTCCTTTTTTTGTTGATAAAGCGTTCCTACATTTATTCTTGTCGTTAAATTTTGCGGATTTAATTGTTCTGCTTTACCATAATAATTTAGAGCCGCATCAAAATCACCCATAGCTTGCTTTATAGCGCCTATATTTGCATTCAATTCCGCATCACGTGGAGTTTGCGCAAGCTTTTTCATATAAATTCTCTCTAAACTGTAGAGAATTTCCATGTCTCCTTTTGAATGAGCAAGTGCAGAATTGTATTCAGGTAAAGCTAAATCATATTGACCATTTTTATCAAGTGTTCTTGCATATTTCATCCTTAGTTCACTATCATTAGGATTTAAATCTAATGCAAGCTTGTAAAAATCGACAGAACGTTGATTGTTACCTAATGACTTTAATAAATCTGCTATTTGCACATTTGCATCGGCTGAAAGCCTTTCATCTTGAGATGCCTGATAGAACTCATACGCTGCAGCCGAAAGTTCACCTGATGCCCTCAGTGCAATCGCTTTTTTATATCTGGATGTTGAAGTGGTATCAAAACTCATAACCTTTAAGCATTGGTTAAGATTTGTTGTTGCAGAAGATATCATCCCTACTGAATTTTGAACTTCTTGAGTATTATCCGGATATATCTTTAAATAAAATAATGCACTCCTGAAATCATTAGAGGCCTTTTCATAATTTTTTTCTTGATTTGCATAATAAGCAGCTCTTGCTAGATAAGAATTTATGAGTCCCACTCTCGCTGAAACATCCATATAGTTAATTCTAAGGGCTCTCTTAAATTCCGCTATTGCAGAAGAATATTGATTTTGCATCAAATAATCCTGCCCTGCATTATAATGTTCACCAAAAGCACTAACCGGCGCAGAAAATATCGCTTGTTGTGATAGTCCTACTGAAATTGCTAAACAGCAAATTATCCCTAAATATTTTTTCTTCATAACAATATATTACTATAACAAAATTAATAAGTGAATAAGTTAATGAGTTATTAAGCAAATGGGGAGTATATACAAAAGCCTTATTTCAGAGGTATTCGTGTCAAGATTGTTAATTTTTGTAAATTTTTTTATTCAGCATGTATCATGATTTTATAATTTAGTGTAGCATGCAGGTATCAACTATCCCCAAATCTCCTCCCAAAATTATTAGAGAAATACTTATACTGACTCAAAAGAGTCAGTTTTTATTTTGAGACAAGCTTTGTGATATTTTACTACAGTAAAACTCTTTCTAACTCAATAAATCGGTTAAAATTGCAGCGTTTTCTTCTGCTTTAAGATTGTTGGAAATTTTATTACGTTTTATATACACTCTCAGAGCCTCTCTGATAAGTTCACTTCTTGTTCTTTGTTCCGAAGAAGCAATGTTATCCACTCTGCTTAAGAAATCATTTGACATTGAAATTAATACTCTTGCCATATTCCCTCCAATCAAGTATATTATAACATATAATTTTTTTATCACAAGTATATACTTTTTAAAATTTTCACCTTTCTGAATATTTTAAAGAAAATGAGCCGTACTTGGTTTTTATCTTTTAAGCCGGAAAATATTTTGGCAAAATAAAGTTTAACTTCCTAATAACAATTATTAATTTTTGTTAAGAAAAATTTTTACAAAAAGGCAATTTTAATAAGTTCAAAATCTTTATATATATAAAGGGATATTTTAGGAGACAAAAAATGAGCTTTGACTGGAACATGCCAAATATGCCATACTACTTTTCAACAATAAACCGAGCAATGGTGAGTGACAATCCTTGGGATTCAATAGGCTTATCTTTTGCTTTAGCTGATGCAAAAATGCAGGCAGGCGCTTCTCGTTTTTGGGTTCCTAACTTTAGCTGCGGATGGGACTGGGGCTCTTATTCCATACCATTCACAGGACAAGAATTCAGACTTGACCCTAATTTTACATTGTGGGAAATGCAGAACCAAATGCAAAATGGCGGTGGATTCTGGGGCGGAGGTAACTTCTCGGGCGGAATGATAGATACCTTCAATTGGAGCAGCGGCATGACTCCCGGAATGAACGGAGGTTTTGGCGGAGGATTCAACGGAGGTTTTAACGGCGGAATCGGCGGTTGGCCGACAGCAGGAGGCGCAGGCGGTGTCGGTGGTTGGCCTACAGTAGGCAGCGCAGGCGGAAGCGGCGGTAAAACTGATGAACAAATTCAACAAGAAACAGAATATAAACAATATAAAGACGTATTAAACCAATTAAAAGACTTACCTGATTTGGATGATACAACAAAAGGTATTATAAAAAATGCACTGTCAAAAGGCGGAAAAATTGAAGACAAACTAAATGCCGTTAAAGATGCATTCAATAAAATACCTCAAAATGAAAGAAAACAATTAATAAAAAATGCAGTAATTAAAGAAAACTGCGATGAACTGGTAAAAATCGGCTATGATATAACATCTGAAAATACAGATGGACAATTGAATAACAATACTAAAACGAAAAAGGCACTGGAAGAATATAGCAAAATAAAAGGATATATTGACACTATTAAATCCGGAATTGAACAGGGAAATGTTGATGACAGTGCCATCACAGCTATTACAGACACAAAATACATAATGTCAGGTTTAAGCTATTGGAATGATACTTACCCTGATTCACACATTATAAAGTACCTTGGAAGTAAAATCGGTAATGATGAAACTGCAAATAAAAAATATCAAGGTATTGTAAATCAAATGTGTCGGGCTCTTGACACAAAAGCACATCAAGTTGCATCAAAGGGTAACTTCACGAAACTTGAAGCAGCAAGAAAAGCTCTTAGCGGCAAACTTGATAACTTACAAGCAACAAACGAATCAATAGCAAACATAGCACCATTATTTGATGAATTGTACGCTCATATCAGAATGGCAGAAGCTCAGCTTGTAAGAAATAAAGCATATGAAAAATACGGCTTCTTAGGAGCTGATACTGTACCTGCAGATATACTGGTTTCCGAAACAAAACAAGATTTGGGAAAAGAAAATATAAAAGTTCCATCATATGACGAAATTAAGCCTAAAGAAAAAATTTCAGTAACAGTAGACCACAAGTCCAAACTTGATGGCAAATCTGCTGAAGAGCAGAAAGCAGGGCTAGTCAAAGATGGTACAATAAAAGAGACCGAATGCGAGGGTTTATATGAAACCAATGCAGGTGGCGCTATCGGACTGAAAAAATACTATACTTTTGCTGACAAAGACGGAAAAGAAGTATTTGCAGAAGTAGAAGGAATACAGTCTGTTGATGAAAAAGGAAAAATTAACGGCCAATATAATTCTTTAAACGATGCAATAGAAGCAAAAGCAGTAACTATTAAGGAAACAACTCCAACTAAAGCGGAGAATTATAAAGCTTCTGTCACAACTATACAAGAAAAAGATGTCGTTGTTAACAATGACGGAAGCATAAAATCACAATATAAGAACGCAGATGGTGAAATAGAAGAATATGAAATTAATGACGACGGTGTCTTAACTATAAAAGGAAATAAAACACCTGTAAATGCAGATAATATACCTATAAAAGCGACATTTATTAATGCTAAAGAAGAAAGAAAAGAAGCAGCACAAGGAAGTGATTTTATAAATTTTGGAAACGGCACTTATGTTACCAAAACAAGTGATGGAAAATATAAATACTACGTTGATAACACAGAAACAACTGAAGACTATTTCAAAGCAAATCGTCCGGGATGTTATAAAGTAACACTTGCAAAACAAAGAGGCGAAAGTTTTGTTACAAGATACGATAACGGATATTATATTACGAAAACAAAAGAGAACGAGTATATATATTGGGACAATAATAACAAAAAAATAGATAGAAATACGTTTAGGAACAAATGCGATAAAATTAACCAATCAGGTTCAGCTTATTGCGATGGTTCAAATGTATATAAATGGGTTGACGGAATCACAACAGACAGTACTTTATATACTAAAATAGATACTATTCTTAATAAGATAACGAAAACAAACGTAATAGATTTTCTTGTTGGCTATTATGATGCCCGTGGCAATTATTCTGGCGATGGAATAATAGAACAATTAGATGACGAATACGATGGCGGTATGATTACAATGGATGGGAAAAAGAATCTTATTAATGCATTTATTGCAGCAGTTAAACAATTTCCTAATTACATAAATAAAAATGATTCTACGCTAATAGCAGATATAGAATCTCTCGAAGCCATTTTAAAAGGATATCCGGACAATAGTGACAAAACAACATTCAACAATAATAGCTTTTTGGGATATAACAGTGATAATACAAAAATTGATAATATAATGAAAAGAATATTACAAAAAATTCAACCTCAACAGTCGAATAGTAAAAGCATAACTACCCGAGAATCAGACTTCTCTATGTCATCAGGATGGGTGGGATATGTATAAGTTCATAAATAAGATGTAAGATGGGTGTTACAAAAAAAATATAGCCGGGGCTCCTCTCCGGCTTTTACTTTTTCTTTTTTATACTTCCCTTCGCCATTGATGAGAGAAGGTGTCCGAAAGACGGTTGAGGGTGGTCTCATTCTTTATTAAATTTATTTACCCCCACCCCTGCCCTCTCCTAAAAGGAGAGGGAGACTGAAGTTGGAAATAAACATAAAACCACTACCCTACAAGTTCCTTCAAATAGTTCGGAAGCGCAAATCTGGCTTCATGGTATTCTCTGTTATAAATTTTACAAGTTTTTGTAATCTCATTACCTCTGCGCTCATCCCAATATGAAAGCGGTTTCACTGATTCCGAACAGAAAGCCCAAGCCCAATAACCGCCGGGATATGTCGGAATATTTGAAGTATATGTGGAAACAATCGGAAATACTCTTCTTAATTGCGTATACATTTTTTTAATTTCTTCTTTATTAGTAAACGGTGATTCTGATTGAGCAACCATTATTCCGCCTTGTTTTAATGAGCGTTTAACATTTGTATAGAATTCATCCGTAAATAATCCTTCTCCGGGGCCCATCGGGTCTGTTGAATCAATCAGAATAATATCAAACATATTTTCTTTATCTTTAATATATTCAATTGCATCTTCTACAAGAATTTCACATTTAGGATTATCTAAACCGCAAGAAATTGTCGGTAAATATTTTTTGCAAACATCAATTACCATTCCGTCAATTTCACAAAGAACAACTTTCTCAACAGTATCATGTTTCAGAACTTCTCTTACTGTTCCGCCATCACCGCCGCCTATTACAAGAACGGTTTTAGGATTTTTATGATGCATCATGGGGATGTGGGTTATCATTTCGTGATAATGCCATTCGTCACCTTCTGTTGTCATCATTAAATCATCCAAAGTTAATACTCTGCCCAACTCTGAATCTGTTTCAAAAACTTCAACTTTTTGGAATGGTGATTGTTCCGAAAAAAGAACCTTACCGGACTTTATTGCAATACCATATCCGCCTGGTGTTATTTCTTTATAAATATTTTGTTCTTTATCTATTCCTTGCAATACTATGTTTTGAGTTGTCATTTATTTTATTCCTCCGGATAAAATGTGTATGTGCAGGTGAAAAACTTCTTGCCCTGCCTCACGTCCTGTATTTATAACTGTTCTGTATGATTTTATGCCAAGTTTTTTTGTTACATCCTTAACCGTCATCATTAACTTACCCAACAAAACTTCATCATCAAGTTCATTCAATGATTCAACATGAACTCTCGGCACAACAAGCAAATGAATATCAGCCTTAGGATTAATGTCTTTAAACACAACTGCGTATTCATTTTTATATACAAACTCTGTATTAAAATCACCGTTTATAATTTTACAAAAAATACAATCTGTCATTATTTCTCCAATTTATTGCTGTTTATATGTTTTTAGTACAAGATTTTTTACATTTTCATCTTTAAGTTTCAAAGCTCTTCTCAAAGAATCCTCTGTTACCATAGCACCGGAATCCAACAATCTTTCTATTACATCAGAATCTTTTTTAACAATTGCATAACTCAACGGATATAAACCAAAAGAATCTTCATTAACGTTTGCACCGTGTTTAATAAGAGTATTAACCGTATCAACATTCTTAGTTCCGATTGCCATAAATAAAGGAGTTTGGCTCATATATTTTTGGTTCGGATTAACCCCTGCTTTTAAGAGCATATCAACTATCACAGGATTTTTAGATTTTATTGCATAATATATTGCAGGCAGTTTCATATATGTAGTATTAGGATCCATGCCGGATTTTAAAAACAAATCAACCGTACTTATACTGCCATCCTTTATTGCCTCAAAGAATCCGGAAGGGCTATAATTATAATTATCCGCAAAAATCTGTCTTATATACATTTCCTTCTGAGTAAATTGAGTTTCACCCGCTCTCACAGAAAGAACAGAAAAACAAAGCATTAATACCAAAAATCCGACAATCTTTCTCATACTGCACCCTCCTTAAATTCTTTTTTAATTATATCATCATAAAAATATCTAATCAAAAAATTTATTCTTTTCTGTTTTTCAAATTTTTCTCATCAAGCATATCTTCGTCAAACATCTTTTTAATCATCGAAAAAGAAGGTTTAATATATGAATCTTCATCGGACACAGACTTCTTCTTTTCATTTTGATAATGCAGCTTTCCTGTTTCATAACGATGGATTTCCGGTCCGTAAACATCCAAAAAGATTTCTTCTTCAGCATTAATCATTTGAGAAGATAAAATCATTGAAACAAAAACCAAAATTATTAAAAATTGCTTCATAGTAATATATATTATCATGGACATTTTTTATTTAAAAATCAATGTTTGTAAAGTTATATTAGTTAATTTGCTTTTCAACAAAAACTATTTTAGTATAAAATCAAATTAAAACAGGAAAAGGAGCTTTTATGAAAACCGAAATGAAATACACTCCGGCTGAAGAATTCGCAAATGCCTTCACGCACTCAATCGGAGCAATGCTTTCAATATATGCAATTGTAATGCTTGCAGTTAATTCTCACAACACAATAGAAGCAGCTTCTACTGCAATTTTTGGGGCAACTTTGTTTATACTGTTTCAAGCATCAGCACTTTATCACGCAATGGTTAATCAAACTGCAAAAAAGGTCTTTCAAAAAATTGACCATAGTGCAATATTTATGTTGATTGCAGGAACGTATACTCCGATTTTACTCCTTGTTGTTCCGTTTCCGCAATCAGTTGCTCTGCTTGCAATAACATGGTACCTTGCAATAACAGGCATAGTTTATTCTTGTCTGACACTAAAATTCAAGTACCTGTCAACCGGACTTTATCTTGTTATGGGGTGGGTATCTCTGTTTTTGGCTTATGCAATTTGGAATAATGCAAGTCATACTGCCGTTTGGTTATTACTATTAGGCGGAATTTTTTATTCGGTAGGATGCGTTTTTTACCTTTCAAAAAAAAGATTTATGCACAGCATATGGCACATTTTTGTAATGGCCGGAGCAGCAGCACACTATTATTCAATCATGGAAATACTTAGAGTCGTCGGAGATTAACAGCTCTTATCCGACGCTCTCTATTTTTCCCTTCGGAACATCACTCTCAGCTTGCGAATACGCACTGACTGCCTTGCCTATGCTTGTTGTTTTTAATCCGCCATTTTCTGTTTTTTCCGCTTTAGTACCTGCTTTTTGGTCTTGGGGTTTTGCATTTTCCCTGCAATATTCTACATATTCTTTGTAAGTTATTTTATCATCACTGTTGGCATCCATTGCTTCATCATATTTGGCGTCACCCTTTTTAGCATAAACAGCTTCGTCATCGCTATCATCAGATTTTTGACTGCTTTCTATTTTATTTGATGCCTTTTTTTGAGCCTGCATTGTACGATATGCATTTCCCATTTCCAACATTCTCAACATTTCTTTCGGAGAAATATTATTTGCCTGACAGTAATCTTTAAATTCATCTATAGTAACAACACCATCCTCATCTGCATCCATTTCCTTCATATACATAGGTTCGCCCTTTTTGGCATAATATGCAGTATTGTTATTATTGAGTTTCTTTCCATACTCGAGACCCAATGGTTTTTTAGCTGAAAAAATTGATTGCAGACCAAATGTCTTGCCAAACACAATATTGTTTTCCATTTGTTGGAATATCCTTATGCTCTTATCAAAATAAATCCGTTTATACTCACATTATAACAATGTTTACAGCATTTTCAACCCTACAAATGCTTGATATTTAAAATTTGTAAATCTTTACTGAAAATTATTCCAAATATCAAATAAAAATGCTATCATAATTATAGTGTTTAGGAGTTTTGTTGTGCGTACTATATCAGTTAACAATATAAATAATCAAAATTTCAGAGGTCTGTGGAAAGAATTTAATAAACTGCAAAGAGTGCACGAACGTGGAGAAGATCACTGCAGAATAAATCAATACTTTCCGTTTTCTGATGAGTCAGAGGCATCTATTAAAAAAGCTGTCGACAGTCAAACATATGGAATGTCATATCCGATGCGAAACAGCAAATACAGTCATTCAGTATCAGTCACATCCATTGTAAAGATTATGGACAGACTGCCGTTTACTCAGGCGGAATACAATGCATATAAATCTTTTTTCGGAGAAATGTTACCTGAATCACTGTTGAAAATTGAAAAATTCCTTTTTGAAAATAAATTTTTGGGATATTTAAACGGCGGCGGAATCTATACCCTTAAAAGAATGACAACAGCTATAAAACATAAATAAAAACAAAATTTTTATACAAAATGTAACAATTTTGTCACAAACTGGCAAAATATATTTTTAGAAGTTATATTATGCTATGAGGGTATTCTTTATTGTTACTCAATACTCTCAGCATGAGGTCAAACAGTGGTAGATAACAGATCGGCAGGTTTTTACGGAATCGGCGGTGCTTTTAATTTTAAAAGCGGAGACCCTTCCGGCACTGCGGCTAAAATGAGTCAGGAAAAATATGGCTCAGAAGCCATGTACTTACCTCCGGCCGAAGGCGAAGAAGAAGGGATGTATGAGCAGCCGTATGTTGACAGAAGCGCCCTTTTAAAAGCAACACTGAATTCTCTTGCAATGTCAAATGTGGCATCTGTTCTTAATGCAAACAAACACAAAAAAGACCTAAAAGATATTTCGGAAGAAATGTCTGAAAACATTGAAGAATACGTAGAAGAACGAGAGAACAAAAAAGATTCTAAAAAAAATAAACAATCAAAGAAAAAGAAAAAATAGCCCTGCTGTACTGTTTATCTAACTGTCTTTGTAATATAATTCCCTACATAGGAGTGTTTTTATTATGTCAGAAGAAATTAAAAAAAATAAAGAACACAAAGCAACTTTAAGAGAAGAAGAGTTCTATAATTGTTGGAGAAGAATGTTTCAATACATTATAACCCACATATTTTATATGATTAGATTTAAGCTTGTATACAGACTTGAAGTATACGGAAAAGAAAATATACCAAAAGATAACAAATATATAGTTGCCGCAAACCACCTCTCTACGCTTGATCCTCCGCTTGTTGCATCAATTATGAACAGAGGTGTTGCATATATGGCAAAAAAAGAATTGTTTGAAAATCCGTTTTTACGCTGGTGGCTCAACTGGCTTGGAGCATTTGCCGTCGACAGGGAAAAAGTCGGCGTTTCAACAATTAGAACAGTAAAAAAAATTAAAAATACAAATTGGGTGCTGGGAATTTTCCCGCAGGGTACAAGACAAACTGATGGTGTAATAAGCCAGACTACAAAAGGATTTGCATCTATTGCAAAAACTACAAAGTGTGGAATTTTGCCAGTCGGTATTACAGGAACTCAAGAAGTTAAGAGACTTCCTTTTACGGGAAAAATAATTGTTAAAATAGGAAAAATTATTCCGTATTCCGATGATGTAGATGATATGGTTAGTCAGTGGGGAAAACAAATTCAGGAATTAACAGGATTTAAGTATATAGCAGAAAAAGTATAATTGGGAAATGTTTATGTTTGGTGAAAGAAATTACAACAGAAGAACTGAAAAAGATTACAATTTTTGGAGAACGCTATTTTATAAAACATTTGTTACATTTATAGTACATACTGTTTCTAAATATTGGTATAACTTGAAAATTGAAGGTAAAGAAAATATCCCCGCAACAACAAGGCTTATTGTTGCAGGCAATCACGTATCATATTTAGATCCGCCTATGATATCAATTGCAACAGGGAAAACTGTCGCATATATGGCAAAACAGGAACTATTTAAAGACAAAAATCGTTTATTAAGATGGTTTGTACATACTCTCGGTGCGTTTGCAGTAAATAGAGAAAAGCCTGAAATTGCAACTTTTAAGACTATAAAATCTATATTTAATACCAACTGGTCACTGGGAATTTTCCCGCAAGGAAGGATTGTTAAAGAACCTGAAATATCTAACATACACAAAGGTTTTGTAATGTTTGCAAAAAAATTTCAAGCAGATATTTTGCCTGTTGCAGTTTGCGGGTTTAACGGTTACGCAAAAAAACTGTTTGAAAAACACATGACATTAAAAATCGGACATCCTATCTCATGGCAGCTTGATGAAGATGAAATTGTGCAAGAATGGGCAAAACAAATTTGTGAAATGACTGGATTTGAAAATAAAATTGCACAAGAAGAGAAAGAACCCGTTAATATATCTTAATATTTTAACAAAATAAGGCAATTTTTAAACTTCACAAGTTTTATACTTGGTGAATAATAAAATGTGGAAAATAGCAATATGAAAATTTTTTCTATCTCCGGATATCAAAGAAATCCCCAAATATCAAGTAATTATAATCAAATACAATATTATAATTATAAATTACCATCTTTAAAAAGAGATACCGTTTCCTTTGGGCAAGCTTCCCATAGCGTTGCACACGCATTTGAATGCCAATTAAGCAAAGAAATTAATGTTAATCGCCTTAACAGAATTGCAACGACTTATTTAGATATCATAGAAGGCGTTGCAACAAAGCTAAAAAAATATGGTGTAGAATTCGATCGTGAATATTGCGAACGTTCTCCTATAAAATCTCCCGGAGCTTGTGTTTCCAAGGTAACACGTTCAGGAAGCTTAAAAATCCCTGATATGATTAGAGCAACTTTGTACTGTAAAAACATATATGACTTATCTGTATTAAAAGAACAGATAATCCCGGAATTTGCTCAAAGAGGATTTTTATTGGCTCCTAAAGAAGTAAGTCTTGAAAAACTTGAAAGCACAGGATATATACCAACAAAAACTGAGCAAAAAAGAGGATACGTTATAAAACGTGATTTGGACATAAGATTAGATAATGAACAGATTACAAAAACCGTTCCAGAATATGCAAGTTACATCAGCAAACCGCAAGATTCAGGATATGAAGACATTCAACTGAGATTTATACGCAGCTATGATACAAAAGAGAATCCTCTGCAGCATGAATTGATTATTATTCCAGGAGAAAACTATGCAAAGGCAAAACATTATGAATCTGAAAAAATATATAAACAAACAAGACAATTAGCAGAATTAAATTTTTATAAAAACATAAAAAAAGAAGATAGTAGAAATATGATTAAACGCTGCATTTTATTGATAAAATCTACGCTATCATCTAATATATCCGAAAAACTATTTGAAAGTGCTAAAAATATAGACGTATACGGAATTAATACCGATATGCAAATTAATATATCAGAAGGAGATATTGCGAATATTAAAAAATATTTTTCTATGATAAAGGCTGAAGGTAAAAAATATTATGATTTGGCAGAGCAAAGAGCCAGAAGCCCGCAAAGATTAAAAAAACTAAAAAAAGAACATGAGCAGGATTCAAAAAAACTTGCAGAAATTCAAAAAGCACTTTTAGAATCTATTGAATTTTTCAATAAAACAAAAACATTTAAAAAATTACCGGAAATACCTAAAACTAAACCGGAATAATATTATTTTTGAGCTGTTGGCTTTTGTTTTTTATTATTTTTCTTTGTAAATTGCTGCGGAGCTTGATTGAATGAAGTTTGAATTCTCTTAACACTTATAACATCGGGCATTGCTTGAAGTGCAGTCATAACTTTTCTTAGTGTATATATATTATCAAGCTCAATACCTACTTCTATTATACCGACTTTACCCTTTGATTTTACATTTGCAGTATTAATATTAGTATTGTTATCGGAAATTACGCTTATAACATCTTTTAACATTCCGAGTCGTTCACCGGTTTCAATCCTCAACGTTGTACTATACGTTTTATTTATGTTGTTACCTGACCACTGAATATCCATTAAGCGTTCTACCGGGATATTTTCTAACGTTTTACAATCTAAGCGGTGAACCGTTACACCTTTAGAGCGTGTAACTACACCGACTATCGGTTCTCCGGGAATCGGAGAACAACAACGTGCAAAAGAATATAAAAGACCTTCTAATCCTACTATATCTTTACCTGATGCTTTATGTGGTTTGTGCTGAATATTACTTTCGACTTTTTGAGGTTTTTTAAGTCTGTTAATTATTTTATTAATTGTTGTTTCGCCATAACCCAACGCTGCGAATAAATCATCCGCACTCACGTAATTCATCTGTTTGGCAACTTTATTAAATTCACCGCTTTTTACGTAATCATCAAAAACTGTTTTAGTAAGTTCGTGCTCAAGATTTGCTTTACCTATTTCAATATGGTCTTCACGTTTGTTTTTCTTGTACCATGAGCGAATTCTTGATGCTGCTTGTTTGGTTACAACAAAGTTAAGCCAGTCTAAGCGTGGAGCTGCAACTTTTGATGTCATAATTTCAACAATGTCACCGTTTTTTAATTTTGTATCAAGCTGTGCTATACGTCCGTTAATTAGTGCACCTACCGTTTTATGCCCAACATCAGAGTGAATACGATATGCAAAGTCTACAGGAGTCGCTCCTTGAGGAAGGTCAAGAACATCTCCGCCGGGGGTAAAAGCAAAAACCTGGTCAGAGAACAAATCAAGTTTGACAGAATTTACATAATCAGCTGAATCTTTAATATCTTTGTTATACTCAACAAGCTTTTTCATAAATGAAAATTTAACATCATTAGCAGAATCAGCTTTTTGTGAACCTTTTTCTTTATATCTCCAGTGCGCCGCAACACCATATTCTGCAATTTCATGCATTTCCCAAGTTCTGATTTGTACCTCAAGCGGTTTTTGTCTCGGGCCGATTACAGAAGTGTGAAGGGATTGATACATGTTACCTTTGGGCATTGCAATATAATCTTTAAATCTTCCGGGGATTGGTTTAAATCTTGAGTGAATAAGCCCCAAAACTTCATAGCATTCTTTTTCCGAATCAACAATTACACGAACTGCAGTTATGTCGTACAGGTCGTGAAAAGCCACATTAAGGCGGTTCATTTTGTTGTAAATACTATAATAATGTTTCGCACGTCCGGTAATTTTTGCATTAATTCCGCTTGCTTTTACATCTTGCGAAATTTTGTCTATAAGGAGCTTTACTGTTGAATCACGTTCAGCCTTTTTTTGCGATACAAGCTGAGCGATTTCATAATACTTATCAGGATGAAGATATTTTAAAGATAAATCCTCAAGCTCTGCTTTTATTTTACCTACACCTAATCTGTTAGCAAGAGGAGCAAATATATCAAGCGTTTCTTGCGCTATTCTTTGCTGCTTTGCAGGTGCCATATAATTCAAAGTCCGCATATTATGCAATCTGTCAGCAAGTTTTAAGAATATAATTCTTACATCACTTGCCATTGCAATAAACATTCTTCTAAAATTCTCAGCTTGGCGTTCTTCCGTTGATTTAAATTGCAGTTTTCCTAATTTTGTAACCCCTTGTACAAGATTAAGAACATCTTCTCCGAACAATTCTTGAATTTCTTCAGGTTTGGTATCAGTGTCTTCCAATATATCATGCAAAAAACCAGCCATAAGAGTGTGCTTATCTGCTCTTAAGCCTATCAGAATTTTCACAACTTCCATAGGATGTATAATATATGGTTCTTCAGATACTCTGTATTGTCCGGAGTGCAATTTCTTTGCAAACTCAAATGCTCGTTCCAATTCAACAATATCCTCTTCCGGATATTGTTGTTCTTTTAATAGCCCTCTAATTTCGTCGAATGAGATTACAAACTGTTCCATTATATTGCTATCATAGTTTTTTTTATTCAAAAAATCAATAGAATTAAGATAAAATACACTATTTATGCTAGTTTTTATTATAAAGCACAATGTTATAAAAATAGAGGATGCTACAGCACCCTCTTATTTTAACCTACGATACTCTTATATATGAGACCTGATGCCCTTACGATAAAATCTTTCCCTTGCGGAGCATTATAAGGGCGATTCGCTAATATTACTATTATATATTTTTTACCATTAGGAGCATAAACAATACCCGCATCACCAAGCATTCTGCCTATATCTCCGGTTTTATGTACAAACAAAGCTTTTTCACCCAATCCTGCGGCTATAAGCTTGTTATTCTTTACATGGCTCATATAATCTATAATATATTCTCTCGAATTTATGTTTAAAAATGCAGGATTATCCAGATTATACAAAATTTTTGCCAAATCTTTTGCAGTTGTTTTATTTGTACCGTTTAAATCAGGAAGCCACGTTCTAACATATGTTTTAGAGATTCCCCAATCTCTCAATCCGGTATTAATATCATCCATTCCGCCAAGCTTGGACATAATCATATTTGTAGAAGTATTATCAGAATCCTGAATCATAATTTTGGCAAGAGCATCCATTGAATACTTTCCGCCTGTTCTTGCATACTGTAAATCTCCTGAGCCTGATGATTTATAGTAATCTGTCAAAGTCATTTCATCATAAATAGTAAACTGTTTTGACTCTATTGATTTAAACATTCTGACTAGCACAGGAAGCTTTATTATGCTTGCAGCAGAATATTGCTTATCAGCATTAATATCGACATAGCGCCCGTTTTCATACTCCCAAACGTATATTGCAGGCTTTATAGTAGGAAATTCCTTCATCAATGCCATCAAATTATTTTTTAAATCCGTAAACTCATCAGTTTGGTACATTGTTGTAACTTCGCTGTGAGTTTTACTTATTGTAGGAGTTAAAAGCAGTCTGTTCGCAAACAAATCGTTTGAAACATAATTAGATGTCGGATATGACAGAGAATATAAATCTACTGCTGAAATATTCTTAACAGTTTTTTGTACCAAATAATCAGGTGTATTCGTTGAACAAGGGATTACATTCGGATTAAAAACCTGTGTTATAAGTCTGTTAAAACAAACAGGTTGAATAAAATACGCAAACAAGCCCAAAAGCGAAAAAACAACACCAAGTCTAAACATGCGGACAATAGGATTAATTTTTTTCTTCTTTATGACCTTCTTTTTTAATTTTTGAGGAACACGCTTTTGCGGCTGCACAACGTGCAGTCTGTTATAATAATCCTCTCTTACTTGTTGCCTGTATGCGTACACCAAGACCTCCCAAGTCCCTGCATTAACATAGTAACACTTTTTATATTTTCGGCAAATCCTTCATATAGATGAAGTATCGTTATACTTAAACATTCCGACTAAGTCCATCGGAGAATGTTAAATTAAATAAAAATTTTAAAATAAAAAACAGAGAAAGGAGGTATAATTGAAAAAACTTTTAATAATACCGGCTTTATTTATTAGTTCTGCATCATTTGCGCTTTGTCCGATTGATAGCGAAAAAACAGTTTGTTCGCTTCCACAATTTCAAGGATCATCACGTCCTGTTTTTCAAAATCAGAAAACTAATTTGGAAATGAATAAACCAAATACAATGCTTCAACCGCTAAACAAAACAAACCCTATTGAAGAAATCAGAGGGCCAAATGTTGATATGAACTATAATTCAGGATGCCAGTTCGGCGTATGTCTTCCTAATCCTAACAGGTCAAATTTACCTAATGCTACGGATTAAAAAAGGGCGATGCGAAAAAATTTTTCGCATCGCCCTTCTATACTAATCTATATTTAATTACAACATATTTTGTCTGATTTTTTCTTTTGCTCTGTCTATATCACGAATTCTTCTTTCTATTGACGAAATCTGTTTTTTAAGAGCTGCTCTTTCGCTTTTTACAAGTTTATATTGAGCATCTACGTCTGCAAATTTTGTTTTGCAGTTAAGCAAATCATTTCTTATGTCCATTTGAGCATTATCAAGTTGTTGTATAGCATTTTGAATATTTCCGTTGCCAATTGCTTCCAAATCAACTCCCTCTGCTGTATTTGAATTTCTAAGAGCAGGAGCACTATTTGTATTTGTAACTGTTGTAGTAGTTCCATACTGAGTGTCGTTAAAATTTAGCGGGGTGAAAGCATTTCCGTCAGCATAAACCACACTTCCTGCTGCTATTATAACGCCAAGTGTTAAAATCATTTTTTTCATATTTAAAGCTCTCCTTTATACTATAACAATATGATATTACATTTTTTGTATTTTGACTATACCTAAAAATATTTTAATATTATTGTAAATCACAAGGAACTTTATTCTTCTTAATTAATTCCCGAATCGGATTTAAGAATGTTTCTTCCCCTTCTCCTTCAAGGACAAGCGATTGATATGCAATATTAATAATTTCTTTGCAAATATCATTAATTCCTACTCGCCTTATTTTTGCTGAAGTTGCATATCTTGCAACACTATAACGAAGTTCATTAATTTCATTATAAGAATATTTCGACAACATTCCGTCAATTGTATCCAGAGCAGAGTTATTATACATTATACCTTTATATATTGCCGGAATTGAGTATTGTAAATCCCCACCAACACAATCGTGATTCCTTATTTCAATAAAGTTTCTTAGTCTGACTTCAGGGAAATACAAGTTTGAATGGAGCTTCCAGTCTTCAA
This sequence comes from bacterium, assembly GCA_017480425.1. Classification (GTDB taxonomy): domain Bacteria; phylum Cyanobacteriota; class Vampirovibrionia; order Gastranaerophilales; family Gastranaerophilaceae; genus CAG-196. The sequence continues at coordinate 58,702 of JAFVAR010000002.1, forward strand.
TATTTGCTTCAAATCCTTCATATCCTTTATCCATAAACTGCTTGAATGTTAATTGCCCGTTAAGACTTACTGTGGAGTTTTCTCTGTTAATAAAAATCATAGGAGTATTTAAAAGAATATTTACGTAGTCTTTAAAACTCATACCGTCTTGAAAATGTGTTGCAAAACCGCATCTTTCATTGTCCGTATTAAGCCAGGCAAGAGCTCTAAAAGATTTGTAGCCGGTATCAACACCGCCTCGTATTTTAGAATTGGCATACATTGCAGTCATAAAAGGCATCATTAAATTTGCAATTCTGAATTTTTTCATTGCATCTTCTTCCGAACGATAGTCAATTCCAACTTGTACTCCGGCGGTTTCTCTCATCATAACGTCTGAAAGTATACCCCACATGTAATTTGCCATTATTGCATATCTTCTTTTGGGCAAAAGTTTTATATTTCTGTATGTTGTTTTGGGCGAAACACCTTTAGCAATTAATTCAATACCAAATTTATCTAAAATTGGTGCAAAAACAGAATCAATTTCGTCAATTCGTTTTTTTAAATCTTTAATATAATTTTGTGGTTCTATACTCAGTTCAACTTGACATCCCGGCTCCAGAGTAATAGTGTCATGCAATTTTTTAAGTCCGATTATATTTACATCATCGAGAATATAATCCCAATTATCAAGTTTTGCCACTTCTCTTAGAAATTCGCAAACTCCATATTCACCGCCATATGGAGCAACCTCCTTTGTAACACGAATAATCGGAATCCGTTCGTATTCCATTCCTACTTTTTTTGTTGATTTGCAGCCTAAAATAAATTCTTCTAATAATTGATTGTACTCTAATTTTTCTTGTTGTTTTTCTTCGCAATAATTCACTACAACGTCTCCTCCAATAATTATACTATAAACACACCGTTATTATAACTATATCCCCGAATATAAGTTTTCACATTTCCCTGTTTGTACTATTATGAATTTCATGATGGATTATCTTGAACGGGCAAAATTTTTTAGAACAAAAAAAAGATTAGGACAAAACTTTCTGATTAATGGTGAGGTTATATCAGATATTATAGATTTTGCAAAAATTACCAAAGATGATACTGTTCTTGAAATCGGTCCCGGTGTAGGTTTTGTAACAGAGCAGCTTGTAAAACAAGCAAAAAAAGTTATTGCCGTAGAACTTGATGAAGAAGCTATAAAAGAACTGGAAAAACTCGATGCGAATAATTTGGAAATTATTCACAATGATATTTTAAAAACAGACTTATCAAGTTTAACCGATGAAAAAATAAAAGTTGTTGCAAATATTCCTTATTATATTACATCTCCGATTATTGCCCATTTATTGGGAGAAATCGACGATTTAACCAATAAAAATCGTTCAAAAATTGTTGATATAATTTTAATGGTTCAAGAAGAAGTCGCAAGAAGGATTGTCGCAACAGAAAAAAGCTCTGCAAAACAATACGGACTTTTAACAATACTTGCTCAATTCTGGGCAGATTGTTCAATAATAAGAACTGTCGGAAGGCGCTCTTTTTATCCTGCGCCAAAAGTCAATTCAGCTCTTGTATATTTGAAAGTCAGACCCGTACCGTTGTTAAAGCTTTCTGATTATTCTCACTTTAGAAGAACAATTAAAGCTGCATTTTCTCAACGCAGAAAAACTCTTAAAAATTGTCTTGTAAATTCCGGATTTGATAAAGACAAAGTTTCAAAAGTCATATGCGAAATGGGGCTGGATGAAAATGTTAGGGGAGAAAAGCTTTCTATTAAGGAATTTGGTGAATTATCAGAAAAATTATTATAAATTTAAATACACATTGGGAGATAAATAACAAATGTCAAAAAATGTATTTATTACAGCAACAGGAACTGATATCGGAAAAACTTATATTTCTGCGCTTATCGTAAAAAAAATGAGAGAAGTCGGGTTAAATTGCGGATATTTTAAGCCTGTACTAAGCGGTGTTGTTGAACAAAACGGCAAACTTATTGAAAGTGATTGCAATTATGTAGTAAATACAGCAAAAATTCCTGTTGAAGCGGATGACTGTGTTGCTTACTGGTGGAAAGAAGCTGTGTCCCCTCATCTTGCAGCAAAAAGAGCAGGTGAAGATATTAATATTGAAAAAATAAAAGAAAATTTTGCAGAAAAACAAAAAAAATATGATTATTTGTTAATTGAAGGTGCCGGTGGAATAACTTGCCCGTTAAGGCTTGAAAACGGTGAAAAATATCTGTTAAAAGATTTAATTAAAGAACTTTCTGCAAAGATTATAATTGTAGCAGACGGCGGATTAGGAACAATTAATTCAATCATTTTAACAGTAGAATATGCAAAGCTTAACAACATAACAATAGAAGGAATTATATTAAACAATTTTAATCCTGAAAGTTTTATGCACCAAGATAATTTAAAACAAGTTGAATACTTAACAGATGTAAAAGTTATAGCAACAGTCAAAAAAAATCAAACAGATATTAAACTTTTAAAAGAATACTTTAAATAGTTTAAAAGGTTATAATAATTAAATTACGTTCGTAAACTTCTTCAAGCGGAAGAGAATATTCTATAATATCGGCTACTTTCGCTTTATATTTTTGCAAAACTTTTTTTGCACTTTTTATTTCTTCAATACTTTTTTTTGATTTATATGCAACAAAAAAACCGTCAGATTTAAGCAGAGGAAGCGCATACTCTGAAATTTTGCTCAAATCTGCTACTGCACGGCTCGTAATAACATCAAATTTTGTGCCCTTAATATTTTCAACTCTGTCACATATTGTTTGAAGGTTTTTAATGTCCAGTTTTTCTTTTATTGAGTTTATGGAATTAATTTTTTTTTGAATGCTGTCAATTCCTGTTGTACTAATTTGAGGAAACTCTATAGCTATCGGCAATAACGGGAAACCTCCTCCGCACCCGATATCCAATAAAGTTATATTGTTTTTATTTTGCAAATATTTTTCATAAAACAATTTAAAACTCAATGAATCATAAATATGTTTTTCGTATAAGTATTTCTCGTCATTTTTAGAAATCAAATTATGTTTTGAATTTTCTAATAAAAATGCTTCCTTATATACGCTAAAATCAGTGTTTATATTAATTAAACTATTCATATTTCCTTGTAATTTCTTCAAAAGTACCTTTATCCATACGCAGTTTCATATCTTGAATACGGTTTTCTATTTTGGAAATATCAACCGCATCACCCAGATTTTCAGCTGTTTTACGAGCTTTTAAATATTCCGTTAAAGCTTTGTCGTAGGTTGAAATATTATTATAATAATAATCACCCAGTGCAACGGTTGCCTCAATTATGTAAAAATCTTCATTTATAAATTCTGCGCTTTGCTTTGCATCTAAAAGGTAACTGAGTGTTTTTGAAGGTTCATTTATCTGACTTATTTTTGCTAAATAAGAAGCTGTATAAAAAATTCCGTCATAATTATTTGCAGATTTTTCTAATTTATACGCTTTTTCAAAACAGCTTTTTGCATCTTCTATATTGTTATTTTCAAAATAACAAGAACCTAAATTTGAATAAGCGGGGGCTTTATAATTGTTATTTCCGCCAATGGAAATACATTTGATATAATATTCCATAGCATTTCTTTCATCGCCTTTTTCGTCATTTGCAAGAGCATACTTAAAATACAATTCTTCCAAAGTATCTTGCGAAGTATTTTCGTCCAAAGAGTCCAGTGCTTTTTGGTAGTATGAATATGCATTTTCGGAATCATTCATGTCGGAATAAATGTTACCGAGAAGGGTACACGAATCTACAAGTAATGATTGAGGCGTATCAACAGAATAAATAACCTTTTTTATGGTTTCAATTGCACGCTCGTTTTTATACATTAAATAATAAAGCTCTGTCATCTCGTAATAAAGATAATTCAAATTAATGACTTCGTTGTTATTTTTGTAATATCTTTCAACAAGCTCATAATAGTGTTGAGAATTTGTATAATCGGCAATTTTTTTATAAACGCATGCCAGTTTGTGTCTGATTTCAGTTACCGTGCGATAATCCAAACCTTCCGACTGAAGTATTTCAGTGTATATTTCTATTGCACCTGTATAATTTTTGTTTTCAAAACAATTTTCTGCTTCTGTAATCTTTGTATCAATTGCTTTGTCTTCTGATTTTATTGCAACTTGTTCTTTGGGCACAACCATCGGTTTTACAATTGTTCGCTCTTGCGTATTTTTATCGTTTTGCAGTTTATCAATACATTCGTTATGATATTCTATCTCTGCTCTCATTGCTTGTCTGGAAATCATTATTTGACGTGATTTTAACGGTGCTTTTAGTTCTTTTTCATATATTCCAATAATATATTTATGAAGCTTTATTAATGTTTTATCAGGAATAGCAATTTCTGTATCTTGTTGAAAATAATCTTGAACATAAATGATGTCATCCGCTACAAACACTATAAGATTTGTTTTTAAATATTCTATTGAAAATTCATCATACAATTCAAGAACCGCAAGCGCATTTAAAGAAACACCATGGCGAATTGTTTTTAAAAACCAGAAAAAATTTCTTATGGCAGCAGGAATGAAATTTATGTAGGTATCGCCCAAATATGAATCAAAACTCATTCCTGACATTGTAAACTTGCTTAAGAATTCATTGGCGGATAATTCCATTGCTTGAATAACTTTAATAGCAAGTGATGTATAGTAGTAATACCCCCTTGTATATGAATAAAAATCGTCAATTGTTGTATCTGTAACGGAAATTTTATTTGAATTCAAATATTCCTTAAAAATAGGTTTTGATAAGCCTTTTAAAAATATTTTTCTATTAATAGGCACATTTCCCATGATATTTGTAATCAATGCTCTTGTAGAAACTATAAATTTTATATTAGTATTTTCAGCCAGTTTCTCAAAACATGAAATTATAATTTCTCTATTCTCTTCAGAAATATTATCAAATGAATGTAAAATAATAACAAAAGGCCTTTTAATTGATGAAATATGGTGTTGCAGTTTTGTTGAAAGGGCTGTAATTTTAACATTAACTTGAAGTTGGTTTTGTTCAATGCATTGCTCTATTTTATCAACAAATGAAAGAACAATATCATCACAAACAGTTGCTTGCTTACAATAATACTCTAATTTTATAACTTCCGAATCAAAAAATTCTGATAAATAATTTATAAACTGTCGTTTACCGGTACCTAAAAACCCGTGAATATACAGAAGTATTTCATTTGAAGATATAAATTCCAATCCTTTTTTTAATTCTGACTCATTATTTTTTTTTAAAAAAAGATTTATTTTATCTGAGTTAGGTAAAACTCCTGAATTTACATCAAAATTTCTGTCTAAATAATTATAATCCATATAAAAATTTTATATTATATAGGGACAATTTGCAAATGTTCTGATATACTAAAAAAACAGAGGAGAATTTTATGATTTTTAAAATATTTGAATTACTGCTTACTGCAGTTATTGCATATCTTATAGGTTCAATCCCAACCGGTTATTTAATTGTTAAGGCAAAAACCGGACAAGATATTCGTAATGTCGGTTCCGGATCAACAGGTGCTACAAATGTTAAAAGAGTTCTCGGTAAAAAATGGTTTTTTACAGTAATGGTGCTTGACGCAATCAAAGGAGCATTTCCTGTTTTTTTAGCAAAAATTTTTGTTTCTACAGCTTCTTCTATCGGTTTAGCGCCGGTTGTGGCTGCAATTGCAGTAATAGTAGGGCACAGCAAACCGATATTTTTAGGATTTAAAGGCGGCAAATCTGTTGCTTCAGGAGTCGGTACAATAATTGCACTAAACTGGGTTGCAGGTATTATTATTGCTATGACCTGGGGAGTAATAACCTACATAACAAAATACGTTTCAGTCGGTTCAATAATAGCGTTAGCGCTCTCACCGTTTATTATGTATTTTTTGGACTTACCTGTTGCTTATATATGTTATTGCGCATTAGGAGCAATTTATATTATATATTTACACCGTGAAAATATAAAACGATTAATAAACGGGAATGAAAATAAAGTCAGATAAATAGTATCTTTAAGACAAACGACAGTGAATAATTATCAAAACCATGTTAAAATATTTATATGGAAAGCCCAAAAGAAAAAGCAATCAGAAGAATTTGCAGTGCATTAAATGTTAATGCACTTGAAAGCGCTAAAGAAATCATAGAAACCGAACTTAAAAAAACAGGAACTCTTGACGAATATTATTTTTACTCTGCCCTTGTAGAAAGCGATTTAGAAACAAAATTAGATTTGTACACAAAAGCTATAGAACATAATCCGCATTTTCTTGATGCACACATAAACAGAGGTTTAGTAAAAAACGAATTGCAAGATTATGAGGGTTCTATTAAAGATTATGACAAAGCTATTGAGCTGGATCCAAAATGCGCTCTTGCGTACAACAACAGAGGATATACAAAATTTAAACAAGAAAAGTTTAAAGAAGCTCTTGCTGATTATAACAAAGCTATTTTGTTAAATCCAAAATTCAAAATGGCATTGGATAATAAAGCACAGCTTTTAATGAAAGTCTGTTTGGAAGATGATAAAGACTTTAGTGAAAAATATTATTTGAGTCTGGGAATTTCTGATATTAATTTCGGAAAGTTTCCTGATGCAATAAGAAATTTAGACGAAGTTTTAAAATACAACCCTGATTCTGAAATTGCACATTTTTACAAAGGTGTATGCGAACACAATCTTGGAGATACAAATGAAGCATACAAACATTATTCAAGAGCAATTGAAATTAACAAAAATATGGTTGATGCATATTTTAACAGAGGACAAATTCTGTTCAAAGAAAACCCGAAAGCCGCCCTTGACGATTTTGTAAAAGCTGTTGTGCTTGATCCTAAATTTATAGATGCATACTATTCAATTGCCGCTATTCAAAAAAGCCTCGGCGAATACGAGAACGCAATAAAAAATTTGGATAAAATTCTTGAACTGGAACCGAATGCCGTCAACGCAAGAGCTTTAAAAAAGTTGATTCAAAATAAATACTTATAATTGACATAAATCAATATTTACAGTTGAAAATTTACCTTTATTTATTACAATATAAGTGTAAAATTAACACTAGACGAAATTAAATAAATAAAGGAAATAAATATGTCAAAAAATATTAGAAATATAGCGATTATTGCGCACGTTGACCACGGAAAAACAACACTTGTTGATTGTATGCTAAAACAAAGCGGTGTTTTCAGAGAAGGGCAGCAGGTTCAAGAACGTGTTCTTGACAGCAATGATTTGGAAAGAGAAAGAGGGATTACAATTCTTTCCAAAAATATTTCTATTGAATACAAAGGTGTAAAAATTAATGTTGTAGATACACCCGGCCACGCTGATTTTGGCGGAGAAGTTGAACGTGTGCTCGGTATGGTTGACGGTGCTCTTCTTATTGTTGATGCAGCCGAAGGCCCAATGCCTCAAACAAGATTTGTTTTATCTAAAGCTCTTGAGTTGGGTATAAAAATTATTGTTGTTATAAACAAAATTGATAAACCTGCCGCAGACCCCGACGGAACTTTGGATAAAGTGTTTGATTTGTTTACAGAATTAACTGACAGAGAAGATTTAATAGACTTTCCGTATATATACGCAAGCAGCCTGAACGGTTTTGCCATAAAAAATCTTGGAGATGAGAAAAAAGATATGGTTCCGCTTTTGGATTGCATATTAGAGAATATTCAAGAACCGACAGGTGATGCGGCAAAACCTTTCCAATTCAGAGCTACAACACTTGATTATAATGAATATGTAGGCAGAATCGTTGTCGGCAGAATTGTTAACGGCATTGTCCATTCTCAAGATCAGGTTGCATGGATTAATGCAGAAGGTATCGTTAATAAAGGCAAGATTTCTAAGTTATTTGGTTTTAAAGATTTAGGCAGAGTAGAAATAGATTCAGCTGAAGCCGGTGACATAGTAGGCATTGCAGGATTTTCTGATATTCAAATCGGTGAAACTCTTTGTGACCCGAATAATATTGAGGCTCTTCCATTGATAAAAGTAGATGAACCGACACTACAAATGAATTTTTCTGTTAATGACAGCCCGTTTGCAGGCCAAGAAGGAAAGTTTGTCACTTCAAGACAATTGAGAAAACGACTTTATGATGAACTTGAAAAAAACGTTAGTTTGAGAGTTGAAGACACTGATTCAACAGACTGTTTTCGTGTTTCAGGCAGAGGCGAACTTCACCTCGGAATTTTAATTGAAACAATGAGAAGAGAAGGCTACGAATTCCAAGTTTCTAAACCTGAAGTTATATTTAAAACTGTTAACGGAGAACAGTATGAACCGTTTGAAAACCTTCTGGTAGATGTTCCTGAAGAATACGCAGGAGGAGCAATAGACAGACTTTCAGGAAGAAAAGCTACAATGATATCAATGCAAAATGCTAACGGAAGAACGAGTCTGAGATTCTCTATCCCGGCAAGAGGACTAATCGGCTTCAGAAGTGAATTTATCCGCATGACACGTGGTGAAGGCATTATGTATCACACATTTGATGAATATAAACCATACGCAGGAGATATTCCAAAACAAAGAAGCGGTTCTATCTTAGCTCACGAACAAGGCGAAGCAATTCCGTACGCTCTTGCCCAATTTGAAGACAGAGGCGTATTCTTTGTCACACCACATACAAAAGTATACCGAGGAATGATAATTGGCGAAGGCAATCGTGCGCAAGATATTGTTGTTAATATTTGTAAGACAAAGAAGCTCACAAACATGAGAAGCTCAACCGCTGATGTTATGGTAACACTCCAAGCACACAAAGAACTTTCACTTGAAGAATGTCTTGAATACATTGGAGATGACGAACTTGTAGAAATTACTCCTGAAAACATCAGAATGAGAAAACAAAATCTTGTTAAATTCGGCAGTATATAATCTTTTGTCAGATTAGGCGGATATATATTTTATTTCTAATAAAACAGTATGCTCTTAATGATTTTCTATTGCCCGTAAAATCTTTACGTGATATAATTTCATTATGGATAATGGCGGAGAGATAAATAAAGCGAAATCTGCAAAACGTGGTATGGCAGCTCAAACGAGACTGATTATTTTTGGTCTTGTAATAAGTACGGTATTCATATTTTTAGCTGCTTGTTTTGCAACTTACAGTATCGGGCAGAACATGAACACAGCATACAAAAATTTTGCTCAAGTTTTATCAAAAACCCTTGCAATTGAAGGCGTTGAACTCACGAAAGAAATGCCTGAACTTGCAAAATATGATGCACTCAGGACAAATGCCGTGTCTGTTTTAAAAAGCAACGATGACATTGCTTTTATAATATTTAAAGATAACAGTTCAAAAACCATATACACAAGTAAAGACGATTATCCTGAACAAGCGGACAAAGCAAGAATCACTGTAAGTTCGCCTATGGTCGTTAAAAATGCCGCTTCTACAGTAAACGTTGGCTCCGTTACTGTTGGACTTTCAGGAACGATTATGGATAAAGTGACTGCAACTTCAAGAGCCTCTCTTGCTATTGTATTTATACTTGCTTGGCTTGTTGTTGTCGGAATTATATATATGAATTCTTCCATTATTACAAGGGAATTACGTAAATTACATCAGGGCGTTAAAAAGATTTCTTCGGGAGAGTTTGGATATATGCTCGATGATAAGGACGCTGACAAAGAAATTAAAGAACTTTATTCCGCATTCAATGACATGTCGGAAAAATTAAGCAGATATAACGAACAGACCATTGAAAGCTTAACTTTTGAACGTAATAAGTTAGAATCGGTTTTAATGAGTATTGTTAACGGCGTTGTTGTATGTGATAACCACGATAAAGTTATTATGGTAAATAATTATGCAAAACGCTTACTCGAAGTTGAAGAAGAAGATATTATTAACACTCAAATTCAACAATTCTGCGATTCGAGCGGAGAGTTCTGTTTCTCTGATAAAATTGCGCAATACAAAGATACACCGCTGGATGATGATGGTTCTCCGATGCATTTTAACATTGAAATCGACAAACGTATTCTTAAATGTCTGATTTCACCTATGTTTACACGTTCAAATGCATATGTAGGATACATAATTATTCTTATTGATGTAACAAAAGAAGTTGAAATGGATCAACTCCGTTCTAACTTTATATCAAATGTTTCACATGAATTAAGAACACCTGTCACAGTATTAAGAAGTTACATTGATACTCTGTATAATTTCGGAAACGACTTTGATTTTAACACTCAACGTGAATTTATAGGGGTAATGAATCAGGAAATCATACGTTTGAACAGAATGGTAAATGATATTCTTGATTTTTCAAGATATGAAGCCCAGAATTTGCATCTCGAAAAAACTAAACAAAACATTGTGGATGTTATTGAAGATGCAGTTAATCAAGTACAGGTACTTGCAAAAGAACACGATTTAACAATTTCTATAATGAAAGAGCCTGATTTGCCTGAAGTAATGATGAATGTCGACAGTATTTCACGTGCATTCATGAACATACTTTCCAATGCAATAAAATATTCACCTGACGGAAAGCGAATTAAGGTAAGAGCTGAACGTTCACGTGACGGAGAATATGTTGAAGTAAGCGTAGAAGATCAGGGACCCGGAATTTCAGAAAAAGACCAAAAAAGGGTCTTTGACAGATTTTATAGAGTTGAAAATGCGACACACACAGTTAAAGGAACAGGATTAGGATTACACCTTGTTAAGGTTACGGTAGAAAAACACCACCAAGGACAAGTATTTGTGAACTCAAAAGAAGGGGAAGGCTCAACATTCGGATTCCGCTTACCGATCAACCCTGCTAAGGAAGAAGAGGAAGAATATATTCCAAAACACCAGCTCCCTGCGGAAAGTGAAGCCTAAAGTCCTTTAAGTTTCGGAAGAATTTCGTGTCCTTTAATAATTATTTTCCATACCAATAAAGCCATGTCTTTTAATTCAAGAGAAACATTATCAAAGCATATATAATTATTTGTTTTATAGGTTCCGTTTTTTTTGATATAGTCAATGCAATGCTGCAAATACATATAAGCTTTCGTTTTATTTACATCAAATAAATAATCATTGTCACTTTTAACTATAATAGGAAACAACTGGCAATTGTACTCTTTCGTACTTTTCATAAGTGTTTTCCAAGTTGAACTAAGCATACTCATAGCAACTTTCGAAAGATTTGTTAAATTATACCTTTCTATAGTTGCCGGTTCAAATCCCATTTTCATATGATACAATATTGCCTCAGAAGTTGATAACCTTGGAATTTTATTAATCTTCATCTGTATTGCACGTTCTATTTGTATCTGGTCAAGACGGATTCCGATTCCTTTATATTTTTCGGAAAAATTATCCATCCTGCCATGTTTCATTTTGTATTTATCAGTCTCAGCATTTTTTACAATACTATAATCTTTTCTTCCTACATGTTCTTCATCCTTGTCATACATATCTATGCGTTCATACATATAACTTCCGTCTGCAGAACGATTTACGGAAGTTTTTACACTTATTTCTTCCGGCTCGCCTGTCTTTGCATTTATAACATATATAGTATTCTGTTTATCTCCCTTATAATCAAATTTATCCTGCATGATGGTATGCAGCGTCTCAGACTGAAACAACGTTTCAGAAGTAAGTTTTGCAATTCTGTCTTGCGCTGCCATAGCTGTTTTGTCAAGTTGTAAACGAGTTACTGACGATATATTCAAAATATTCCTCCTGTGACCATATTATATTAAAAACCATAATAAAATTTTTTGCCATTGTGTATTATAATTTTATTATGAATTATGAAAATGCTTTAAAAATAATAACAAGCAAAGATAATTTTTATATAGATTTAAGCTTAGAGAGAATTAAGGCTGTTCTGGAAAAACTTGGAAATCCTCAAGATGACTTGGAATTTATACACGTTGCAGGAACAAACGGCAAAGGCTCTGTTTGCACAATGTTGGATTCTATTCTAAAAGAAGCAGGATATAAAACCGGACTTTACACAAGCCCGCATATATGGGAATACACGGAACGTATAAAATTTTGCGGGGAAAATATCTCACCGGAAAAATTTGCACAATATACAGAAAAAGTTCTTAATACAAAAATTCACCTCACAGAGTTTGAAATTCTTACGGTAATAGCTTTTCTTTACTTTAAAGATATGAAGGCAGAAATTGTTATATTAGAAACAGGCTTGGGCGGAAGGTTTGATGCAACAAATGTAATCAAAAAGAATCTCTGTGCAATAATTACACAAATAGACTTAGACCATACAGATCGTTTGGGTAATACAAGAGAAAAAATTGCAGCTGAAAAAGCCGGAATAATAAAGCACAACTGCCCTATAATTACAAGCATGGGGTATGAATCGATTAAGGATAAAGCCGACAAAGAAAATTCTTTATTTATTTTTGTCTCCCCCCAAGTCAACCCCAAATATTGCGATGCGCTTAGTTTAAAAGGAACACACCAATTAGATAATTTGGCGCTTGCACTTAGCGCAATAAATTATTTGTTTCCAAAAATAAATGAAACAGTGATTTTAGAGGGATTAAGGAAAGTTAAAAATCCTTGCAGATTTGAATACATAAGGAATAAAAACCTAATAATTGACGCATCTCACAATCCTAACGGAATTTCAGTATTAAGAAAAAATCTTGATTTATTTTTCCCCGATTCGCAAAGGCGTTTTGTTTTTGGTGCACTAAAAACAAAAGATTATAAGTTAATGATGGAGATTTTATTCCGCAAAGGAGATGAAGTTTATTTGAATGAATTTGATTATCCGAACGCATGCAGTTTTGAGACACTGAATAGTGTTTGTCCGATTGAGGCTAAAAAGTACACTGACGAAAGAATAATCACCCATGACAAACTTAATATAATCTGCGGTTCATTTTATATGATTGGTATGATGGATTTTTTAAAGCACTAGTGAACTTGAACAACCTCTTTTTGTTCCTCAAGCTCACGCTTTATATCTTCAACTGACACATGCAATATTTCAGAATTATCATCTTTTTTTAAATAAACATCCTTTATACCTGCTTGAACAATAAATCTTTTGCACAAAATACAAATAAAATTATGCCCATATATGTACATTGTTGCTCCCATACATCTATCCTGTCCGGCTTGAATTATTGCATTTTGCTCTGCATGAATTGAACGACAAGTTTCATAGCAAGTACCTGAAGGTATATTATTTTTAATCCTGTAACATTCTCCCCGTTCATAACAGGATTCTACACCCGACGGAGTACCGTTGTATCCTGTTGCTTTAATTTTTTTATCTGCTCCGACAATTACAGCCCCTACTTGCGCTCTCAAACAATTTGAACGTGATGAACACGTTTTTGCCATATCCAAAAAATAATCAATCCAAGACTTAATTGCCATATATGGTACTCCTTTAAAAATATTATACATTAAAATATAAAAAAGGTTACAAGCTTTTCTTGTAACCTTTAAAAGGAGAAATGTATATTTTTGAGTACTTACGAGAGAAAGAGAAATTTATACAATGACCTCTTCTTTGAAGTAATTAACAACGGAGTCCATTACGTTGTCAAAAAAGAAGTCCAATTCTTGTGACAATGTCGTATCTGTTAAATTAAAATTTGTATTTTCTGTTGTTTTAAATCTTGATAACATTTCATTTTCGATACGCATATTCTTATCCTTTCCTAATTAATCTCTATTTTGAAGTCTTTTGACTTACACTATATATATCGGCATTTTTTTCAAAAACTTTAGGATTTTTGGCAAAATTTTTACAATTTGTTACATTGTTTATTTTTAAAGAGAATTATCATGACTTTGGCTATTGGGATTAAACCTTGTTAATGTTCTTTATAAATTTTTTAATGTAATATACTCCAAAGTCAATTTTTAACTTGTCAATGCATTAAATTTGTACTAAAATATCCTTGTAAATATAGAACTTAAGGGGATTTGTATGAAATTTGTTGCAAATAAAGATGATTTATTAAACGGTATCAGAATTGTTGAAAGAGCAACTGTAGTTAAAGGTTTACAACCGGTATTGGCAAATGTTTTAATTGAGACACTGGGGGACAACCAAATAAAACTTACAGCAACTGACTTTGACCTTTCAATCACTACACTTATTAATGCAACAGTTGAAGCGGAAGGAAAAATAACCCTCCCTGCTAAAAAGCTTGGCGAAATTATTTCAAGATTAAATGATGAGCTCATAAAATTGGAACTTAACGGTACAACGGCAACAATAACTTGTAAAAACTCAAAATTTGATATTATAGGTATTTCTGCAAATGAGTTCCCTCAAGTAGAAGAAACTATTGAAGAAACAGACTGTATGGAAATTGAAACTCAGCCATTTACAAAAGCTATAAGACAGGTTGTTTCTGCTGCTGCAGGTTATGAAACTAATAACCTTTTATCAGGAGTTGTATGTCAAGTTAATAAAAATATTTTGGAAATGGCTGCAACTGACGGCAACAGACTGGCAAGAGTCAGAGAAGTAGTAAGAAATACTTCAACTAACGAAGAAAATCCGTTTGAAATGCTTATTTCTTCAAAAGTTTTATCTGAACTTTCAAAAATATCATTGCTCGTCGATTCGGAAATTATAAAAATTTGCAAAGAAATGAAAAAAATTGCCATTATTATTGATAAAACAAAAATAATCACAAGACTTATGCAAGGTCAATTTCCTAAGTATAACCAACTGATTCCGCAATCTTTCCCTAAGGAAGCAGTTGTATCTAAAAATAATATGATATCTGCGCTGGAAAGAGTTGCCGTAATGGTTAACGAAAAAAACAGTATTGTTAAATTTGAATTTGCAGATAACAGCCTGAAACTTTCGGGAGATTCTCCTGAAGCAGGTAACTCTCAAGATGAAATTGATATTCAATATACAGGAGAACCTTTAGCAATAGCATTCAATTACAAATTTATTTTGGAATTCTTAAAAATTGTTGAATCTGATGAGATAAAAGTTCAACTTAATTCTCCTCTTTCTGCAACAGTTTTTGCTCCTAATTCAGAAGAAGATTATATCTACTTAGTAATGCCTGTTCAATTGAGAGGTTAAGAGTATGCACGGTAAAGCTTTTAAATTCGGAGATAACATTTCAACAGACCATATTGCACCGGGACGTTTATTTCACTTGCGTTCAGATTTGCAAGAATTCGCAAAGCACGTTCTGGAAGATGCAGATGAGAACTTTGCAAAAAATATGTCTAAAGGCGATTTTGTTGTCGCAGGAAATAATTTCGGACTTGGCTCATCCAGAGAGCACGCTCCTCAAATTATTAAAATTGCAGGCGTCGGAGCCGTAATAGCTAAGTCATTTGCAAGAATATTTTACCGCAATGCAATAAATATAGGGCTTCTGGCTATAGAATGCGATACAGACGGTATAGACGCAGGTGATGAGCTTGATTTAGATATAAAAGAAGGGGTTTTAAAAAATATAACAAAGGGAACTATAACCATGATAGAACCTTTACCTGAAGTTATGATAAAATTATTGGAAGATGGCGGCCTAATTGAACATATAAAAAAACACGGAGATTTAGTTTTAGGATAGGAGTATAAATATGACCGATACAAAATTTGATATAAATTGTCCTGCATGCGGATGTAAGATGCAAAAGATTTTTGTATCCGGCGCAGATGTAGATATTGACATTTGTACTGATGGATGTGGCGGTATATTATTTGATAATCGTGAATTAGAAAAAATGGATAGCGCTGCTGACAATATTGATGAAATATTAGAAGTTGTCGGAACAAAAGTATTTAAAACTGTATATGATGATATAAGAAATTGTCCAATTTGTAACACTCCAATGGTTAAAATGGGTGCACATAACTCAGGCGTTACAATTGATGTATGTAATGTTTGCGGTGCCAAATTTCTTGATAATGGAGAATTGGAAAAAATCAGAAACAGTAATGAAGAAAAAAATGAAAAAATAGATGAGCTATCAAACTTAATATTTCAAAATGACTTACACTCAATAATAGGTGATAACTTAAACCCTAAATCGTCAAAAATAAGAAGTTTATTTGAAAAAATAGTTTATAAAATAATCTCAAGATAATATAATAAAAGACCTGCATTTAAAAAGCAGGTCCTTTTATTTATTTCTTTTTAAACAAATTTTTTATCTTATCAATTCCGTCTTTTGCAAACCCTTTTGTTTTGACGCACCAATCGTAACATGTTTTTGCAGCCGGCTCATTTTTCTTCAAAAACTCTTTAAATTTTCCGTCTCCAAGTCTGCCAATCCAATTATATTTATGAGCACACCCCAAACCGCCTATGACTAGCGCAGCTGCCCCTGCTGTCATAAGTGCTGCTGAAAACAAAGACATTCCTTCTTTTTTAGATTCTTTTCCTTTAAAACATACTGTATCACATTCAGGAGCTTTATCTACGGTTACAGAACCATTAGACTTTGGTCGTTTTCCGACTCCGCCGGTCGTTTCCATTTTTGCAGATGAGTATATTCTATCCGCTGCGCTTCCTGCAGTTTCTCCACCGCCATAAAATGATATAGGGTACATACAAACCTCCATAGGTTTTACACTTCTACTACATGTAAAAACATTTTTTTCGGAAAATTTGCCTTTTTTGTTACAAAAATTTACAATTACGCTTAAACACCACAAATCTGATTTGTTTAATACCATTAACCAAACTGATTACGCTTATATTCCAATTGTTTTTTTATACAAACTTGTGAAATATAATCCATATCTTGCTCAGAAATATTTACAAACTTAAAAGCAGCTCTGAATAAATTATTAGCAGTTTCCGTTCTTATTAACCTTGCGTTGGTTTTTATATTTCTTTTTTCAAATAGGATATTTAATTGTACATTTTCAGGAATATTTATAGGGCTATTAAACTCTATTCTTACACCATTTGCAGAAATGTCATGAGTTTTACACTCTATTCTTTGAAAAGACAAATCAGATTGTTTGAAAAACAAGATAACATTTTCTTCCAGTTTTACTCTAAAGTATTCTCTATTTTGCTGATATTCAATACCCTCAGGCGTCTGAAGCGTAAAATACACATAAGTATCTTCTTCATATGAAACTGATATGTACTTTAAATTTGTCTTTGTTCTATATAAACCGTTATCACACACAAAACTAATTGTCACTTCTTGCGGGGTATTAAGCTTTAATCCGTCTTGAAATTTTGCGCAAGCAAGAATTTCCTTTTCACCCATCTGTTTTATTGCCGCCTTTGTGTAATGAGCATGCCCGTACTTATCGGTGAAAACTATTTTTATATAGTTAATACTGTCAATATCAAGGTTAAATTTCACTTTGCTCTAACATACCTTCCGTTATTGAGTTTATATACTCCGATTTTTTTTCCTGACTTGTTATATTGAACTATGGTTCCGTTTCTTTGTTTTCTGAAAGTCCCCTCCGGATATTTTCTAACTCTTGTACTATTTGGAACGACAGCAAACACACTGCAAGTAAAACAAATTAAACACAATATTGTAAATAAAACTTTCATAATTTAAGTATAACATATTATGACTACTTGAATAGAGTTTTAAACAAAATATTCTCTATTCTTTTCGATTAAAGTATGCCACAGCAAACCTGCCGCAATTGCGCCGCCAATTCCAAACATTCCGCCTGCAGCCGCAGCTAAGCCGGTGTACCCTTTTAACATCCTATCTACATATTTGATATCATGATTTTCCAAGTCTTTCATTGCAAGTCCGCCTTGAACCCCTGAATAACAAAGAGGTATAAGAATGGCCGCTTGTGTTGTTTTATCCTTAATACCGTTTTTAAAAGGATTGTTAAACAATTTTTTTGCACAATTCAACACTTGAGCATTAATTTTCATATTTGATTACCCTATTAATCTTACATATAAATAAAGTTTTATTTTTATATAAAATTGCCTTTTGTAACAAATTATTAATTTTGTGAGCATGCGGGAAAAAACAAAATTTACAGATTTCTGAGGCTTCTCCGCAAACTCTTGTGTTCATAGTAAAATATAGATATGAAAGGTATTATTTTTGACTTCAACGGCACTCTATATTGGGATTCCAAACTTCATTATGATGCTTGGAGAGAATTCTCTGCCATTTTGCGTGGGAAACCGTTTTCCGACGAAGAAATGCGCGATAAAATGTTTGGACATACAAATGAAGACATTATAGAATACGCTATCGGCAAAAAACCAACAAAAGAAATGGTCGAAAAATACGGAAAAGAAAAAGAAGCTTTATATAGAAAAAGATGTCTTTTAGACCCCGAACACTTTAAATTAGCCCCAGGAGCAACAGATCTTTTGGACTACCTCAAAGAAAACAATATTCCTCACACAATAGCAACTATGTCAGAATGGGATAATGTTGAATTTTATATAAAAGAATTTCACTTAGAAAAATGGTTTGATTTGGATAAAATTGTATATTCAGACGGAACAATCCCAGGTAAACCTGCTCCGGACATATTTATTATAGCAGCAGACAAAATTGGGCTTTCTCCTAAAGACTGTCTCGTTGTGGAGGATGCTATTGCGGGAATAAACTCCGCAAAATCTGCCGGAATAGGCAAAATTATTGCAATTGCATCACTTGAACCAATTGATTTTTACAAAAAAATAGACGGCATAGAAACAATTATAAAAGACTTCAGCGAATTTGACAGAAGTCTTTTAGAAGTACCCAAAACTAACAAATATTAGCTAGTTTCGGTGAAATATTTTATTCCAAAGGCTTTTTACACCATTTGCAATGGCTTTTGCTCCTTTACCAATCATTGAGCCGCACCATTTAAGCCCATTCCAAACAGCTTTTCCTGCCGGTTTTAAAACTTTATTCCAAGCAAATGAACACACCGGTTTTAGAGCTTTATTCCATAAGAATGATGCTCCTTTACCAATCATTGAGCCGCACCAGCCCAGAGCTGTTCCTATACCTTTAAATATACCGCCCAGTAAACCGCTGCCGGCTAATCCGTATCCGAGCTGTGCACCTATCATAGCTGCAGCACCGCAACAACCGAACGGATTCATTCCAACACCAAAGCCATATCCGAACACGCCGGGCATACAACATCCAAGCCCATATCCAAAAGGTGAATTATATGAGCATGAATGCACTGTGCGTCCATTTACATTTATTGTAGTATTATACGTCGTACCCAGAGCCATAATATATCCTCTTTAGTATTCTTATATATATAAAGTATGCATAGAAAAAATAATTGCTTTATTTTTATAATGCTGTTTACAAATCTTTACATGGTTTTTACAAAGCTATTTTATAAAAAAAGCAGTCTCACGACTGCTGTTTTTATTTGCCGATGGTCGGGGTTGTCTTGCTCTCTCGCATTTAACGGCAATTCCGTATTTTGCATTCAGTGTTAATCACACTTTCTGCAAAACACTCCAGCCTCAGCTCGCTCGCGCCGAACCGAAAAAGTCGGTTCTCCCCTTCGACCATTAAAAAAAGCAGTCTCACGACTGCTGTTTTTATTTGCCGATGGTCGGGGTCGAACCGACACGTAGTTGCCTACACCAGATTTTGAGTCTGGCACGTCTACCAATTCCATCACATCGGCATATTTAATTATCAAATTTCAAGCTTATTTTGGTGATGGAATTGGTCTGTATCTATATCTCCGCTAATAGAAATTCCGCTTCCATCATCTTATGCTTTAACTAACCGCTACAGTCAGCCATCACATCAGCATATTCAATTATCAAACTAAGTTCATTAAACCAAAAAAACAAATAAATTACAAATTATTTTTTACCTGACTGTCTAATTTTTTATCATTGATTCTTTTCTGATAATAACAATATGAAAAAAATATTTATCACAATGTTATCTTTAACAATTACATTATCAAGTTTAGGAGCAACTATAGAAGGCAAAGTTTCAGAAAGAAACTCGTTAAACTCCAACAGAATTATTGATAAAGAAACCGGAAACGGAATAGGCAATGCAAAAATTACACTGCCCAAACAAAACTACCAGACTAAAACAGATAGAGAAGGATTCTTTGAACTCGATACTTCAATAACAGGTCCCAGCATTATTTCTGTACAAAAAGATAAGTATAAACCTTTTACAATGACTATTGACGAAAAAGCCGCATCTAAACCGTTAGTCGTAGGGATTGAAAAATCTAACGCTACGGATATTTCAATTGATATTAACATGCACCATTTAGGCGATAATACTTATTCCGAACTATCCGCTAACGCAGGAAAATTTTTAAGTGAATCATCAGGGCCGTTTTTTACCAAAAACTTTGTTCTGAGAAATATAAATTTATCAAAACCCGTATACTTAGTTATAGGCTCTATAATGGGAATAGATACCCTTATGGCCAGAAGTATGGGACAAAATAAATTTCCGAATTCGTACGCATCACCGCCTGAAGTATACTTTAACGGTAATAAAATCGCTGAAATCCAAATAAACGGAGACGGACAAAAAATTAAGATTCCGCCTAGTCTTATAAAAAAGAACCAGCAAAATGAAGTTACTATAAAAACAGGCAGAAATTTAATGCAAACGTCCTATGTTGATTATGATGATATTGAATTTATGAATCTGATTATAGAAAACTAATTTTATTGTGATAAAATACACATGCAAGGAGAATATTATGCGTGTGTTACCGATTATAGAAAATAAAGAACCTGCTTTTAAAGCAAGACTTACAAATAGTTTATGTTGGTGTGAATATATGCTGTATCTAAAACGCCACCAATATCCTGCTGCTAAAGACGTTTGGGATTCTTCAACGAATCTTGTTCTTGCAAAAAAAATCCAAAAAGCGTTCAACAATCATCCGTCAGATGCCGAAATAAATATTTCCGTAATATATCAAAATGACGGACTATATAACACCAGAGGAATTATAGAATCAAAAAATGCTAAATTTTATGACGTTGAACCCGCCCCAAATGATAGCGTATCTGCTCCGGTTGAAAATATTTTACGAAGAATATTAAATCCAAAAAATAAAAATGCTTTTAATCTTCTTGTTGGTGAAAAATATGCAAAATGCTATGATTCATGGTGGAATGAAAATATTAAACCAATATGGAACGATATTACTCAATTTTTCAGAGAAGAAACAACTGCAGAATCTGAACATCACTCAGATTGGGATAAAAAAATGAATGAATTATTTCAGGAAAAAAATTTTAAAAACACAGAAAATGTAAAAAAATCAAATAAACCAATAGATTTAACTATAAGCGGATACTTAAAAAAAATATTTGAAATTGACTAAAAATAGGCGGCGATTGTACAATCGCCGCCTATCTTAATTTAAAACAAAGTTTTACTTTTGAATATCCTTTACAGATAATGCAATTCTATGTTCTTTCGGGGTAAATTTCTTGATTAAAACGTCAACCGATTCACCAACCTTAAACATATTAAACGGATTAACATTTTCTTCAGACATTTCAGAAACAGGCAATAATGCTTCCACGCCGGGAAAAATGTTAATGAAAGCACCAAATGTTGTAACTTTGTTAACTGTACCTTTTACAACTTGACCTTCTTCAAATTGTCCTTCAATTTGCTGCCAAGGATTTTCACCCATTCTCTTTAAGCTTAAAGAAATTCTCTTAAGTTCATTATCAATCTTGATTATTTTAACTTCTATTGTATCACCTAATGTCAAAACATCTGAAGGATGTTTGATTCTTTGCCATGAAATTTCAGAAATCGGAAGCAATCCGTCAATACCGTTAATATCAACAAATGCACCAAAATCAGTAATTCTTACTACGTTGCCTGATACAACCTGACCTTCTTCAAGAGAAGAAAGAACATTGTCAACAACTTGGTCTCTTTGTTCTGCAACAGCTTGTCTTTGAGAAAGAATAAGTTTATTCTTCTTAGGATCAGCTTCAAGAACCTTAACTTCAATCTTAGTATCTACAAGGCCTTCAAAAGGAGTACCTGTTCTAAGTTGAGAAGACGGAATAAATCCTTTAAGATCTGCGATATCAACAAGAACACCGCCCTTAACTGTAGAAACAACTTTTGCAAGAATTGTATCACCTTGAATCTTAGCATCATTAAGTTGAGCCCACGCTTGAGCGTATGCAATTCTCTTAAGAGACAACTGCATTGCGTCTTCATTGTTTTCTTCTTTTAAAACATAAAATTCTCTTATGTCGCCAACTTCCAATTCTTCTGCATCACTTGAAAGTTCTCTTGAAGGAAGGTATGCTTCCATTTTTGCGCCCTTTACGCTTACTAAGTAACCGTCTTGTTCTTTTTTTATAACTGTACCTTCTACGATATCAGCTACTGTGTTGGATTTTGCAAAGCTTTCTTCCAACAATTGTTCAAATTCATCCAGAACTTGTGTTGTCATAATTATTTTCCTCCTTTTATTTTATTAATGACTTTATTTATTATTATTTCAGGAGTTGAAGCTCCTGCCGTAATTCCTATGTTTTGCACATTTTCAAATAAATTCAAATTGAGTTCTGTATCATTTTCAATATGAACAGTTTGAGTACAACTTTTTAATATTTCTGCCAAATGAGTTGTATTAGCACTTTTTTTAGAACCTACAACCACCATTAAATCACTTTCCCTTGCAAGTTCTTTTGCTTCTCTTTGCCTCATGGCAGTTGATGCACATATTGTATTATGTATTAAAACTTCCTTTGCAATAGTATTTATATAATCGGTAATTTCGTTAAGAGTAGAAACCATTTGAGTTGTCTGAACAACAATTCCGACTTTTTTATGAGATTTTATTTTTTCTTCGTATGATAAAAGCTCCTCTTTTGATGCAGCAACAACAACATTTGAAGAATATAATTCCGCATTTGCTTTTATTGCAACCACTTCCGGATGATTAGATTTACCTACTATAACTACAAAATAATCATTTTGAGCAAGTTCAATTGCTTTTTGTTGAACCTTTTTTACATCAGGACAAGTCAAATCAACAAGCTCAAATCCGGCATTCTTGATTTTCTCAAATACCTCCGGCGATTCACCATGGGAGCGAATAATGCAAATCCCTTCGCCTTTTTCAGGAATCTCATATATTGTCTTAATCCCTAAAGAATCAAGCTCACAAATTACATCCGTATTGTGAATTAACTCACCAAGAATGTAAATATTCTTATTCGGATTGTCTTGTTTTAATTTTTTTGCAGTCTCTACAGCCCTTTTTACACCGTAACAAAATCCTGCATATTTGGCTAGTCTGATGTTTTGATTACTCAAAAATTTGTAATTCACTTTCTAAAAGAACTAGAGGAATTAACCTCAGTGATAATATTAAATCCTAAACATGCTATACAGTCAAGTTCAGGGACAAATCTACAATGAAATAACATGTTATTCGCATAAGATAAAAATAAATAAAATTATTATTTTTTATCTTTGTTCTTTTCACCCCTCGTTCTTACAGAAATTCTTATCGGTGTGCCAAAGAACCCGAAAGCTTCACGAAGTTTATTTTCCATATATCTTTTGTAATGATCTTTTAATAATTTTTCATCATTTGCAAACAATATAAATGTAGGCGGTTCGGTTGCCGCTTGAGTAGAATACATAATTTTTAAACGTTTGTTTCTTATTGTTTGAGGCGGATTCAGCGCATAAGCTTCATTTATAACTTTATTCAAAAGTCCTGTAGAAACACGCTTTGAATGCTCTTGCTGAACCTCTGTAACCTTTGTAAATATTTGATTAAGACGCTGATGAGTTACTGCACTTATATATATTTTGGGAACATAGTCCAAAAACGGAATTTCATTTTTGATTTTTTGTTCAAACTTATTTATAGTATTGGATTTTTTATCTTCTACTAAATCCCATTTGTTTATTGCTATTACCATACCTTTGCCGGAATCTGTTATAATTGATGCAATTTTTTTATCCTGATCTGAAATCCCGTTTACCGCTTCTGTTGCATCAATTACCATAAGTGCAACGTCGCATTCTCTAATAGAGCGAATTGCCCTGTCTACCGCGAACTTTTCTATTCCGTAATCAACTTTTGATTTTTTTCTTATCCCTGCTGTATCAACAATGATAAAATCCTGCTCATTATATGTTAAGTGGGAATCAATACTGTCACGAGTTGTGCCGGAAATATCAGAAACAATAACTCGTTTTTCACCTAATAGTGCATTTACGATTGAAGATTTTCCCGCATTCGGACGCCCCACAATAGCAAGTCTTATTACACTGTCATCCTTTACAATTTCCTCTTGTTCGAAATCTTTAGTAATTTCCTCCAGCAAATCACCGACGCCACCGGAACCATGCAAAGCAGATATAGCAATCGGTTCACCTATTGCAAGAGAATAAAAATCACTAAGCATTGTTATTTGATTGTGCGAATCGACTTTGTTAACTGCCAAAAATACAGGTTTGTTGGATTGTCTCAAAATATTTGCAATATCCACATCAATCGGTGTAGTACCTTCTACACCGTCAACTATAAATATTATTTTATCGGCCTCATCACACGCAATCTTAGCTTGATCATATATAGAAAGCATTATTTCGTCTTCATCCCCCGGAATAATTCCGCCGGTATCAATTACGGTAAATTGCTTATTTTGCCATTCAACATCAAAATATATTCTGTCTCTGGTCACACCGGGTTGGTCATCAACAATAGACTGTCTTTTACCGACAAGTCTGTTCACAAATGTTGATTTACCGACATTTGGTCTTCCAACTACTGCTACAATAGGTTTTCTTTCCATAACAGAATCAGTTTAACATGAATACGTAAAAAAGACATGTGTATTGAAGATTTTTTACAATTTTGTCTATTTCTCTCCAAAATACAAATTACATTTTAAAATAGTAGAATAAATATGTTAATCTTTGCTAAAAAATGATATAATATACCTATTGTAATATAGTTTTTAAGCATGAGGATTAAATAATATGAATAAAACAATAAAATTAGTAATCGTGTTTTTTATAATAATTTTTTGTACAACAATTTCGTCATATTCTGCTGAAAAGCAAGTATTACTAAAAACAACTCAAACTTGGGACAATGCAGAATATAA
>JAFVAR010000041.1 GCA_017480425.1 bacterium
AAGAATATTCGGAAGATGAAGAATATGATGGAGATTTTGACGAAGACGAATATAATGAAGAAAATGAATCAGAAGATGAATATAATGACGAGTATGATGAAAATTCTGATGATGAAGAAATATAGGGTATAATTAAAAAAGTATATGTTATCAAAAATTTTAATAAAAAATTATATATTAATAAATGAACTTGAACTTGATTTATCAGACGGGTTAAATATAATAACCGGTGAAACAGGTGCAGGTAAAAGTATTTTAATAAATGCAATAGACATAGCTTTTGGTGCAAAAGCAGGTAAAGAAGTTATTAAAACAGGTGCAGATAAAGCAGTTATTGAGCTGACTATAATAAACAAAAAACAGGATATAAATTCTTTATTTGAAGAATACGGAATAGATAATCTGGGAGAAGAAATAATTTTATCTAAAGAAATAACTCCAACATCATCACGCTCAAGAGTTAACGGATGTCTGGTTAATCAGGAATTTTTGAAGAATTTTAGAGAAATGTTTTTGGATATTCATTCTCAACATCAAACGTATTCGTTTTTACAGCCAAAATATCATATAACACTTTTGGATTCTTATACAAAAAATACTTGCGGCGATTTGTTAAATAATTACAGAATAAATTTTTCTGATTATAAAAATCTTCAACAAAAATTGGAAGAACTTAAAAATTCAGCAAATAAAACAGAAGACCAAATAGAGTTTTTAAAATTTCAAGTAAATGAAATTGAAGAAGCTCAATTGAACGATATTAATGAAGATGAAAAATTGAATAATGAACTTGGTGTTTTAGAAAATGTAGAAAAGTTAAAAGAATTAACAGGAACTTCTTATTGGTCAATTTCCGGAGATGATTCTTCAATAATAGAAGGACTTTTGCAAATAAAGGCAAATTTATCAAAAGCCTCAGGATTAGATAATTCTTTGGAAGGAACCGAGGGTGAATTAATTGGCGCAATTGATACTCTTAAAACTATTTCTTCAACTCTAAGAGATTATTCTTCGTCTTTAGAAAATGACGAAGAGAGAATTAATACAATTCAAGAACGTCTGTTTTTATTGGATAAACTAAAACGTAAGTATGGCGGAACTCTTGAAAGTGTTATTAATGAAGGAACGCACCTAAGAGAAGAATTAAACGGAATAGAGTTTTCTACTCAAAATATAGAAGAGTTAGAAAAAGAAATTGAATTAAAAAAACAAAGTTTGGAAAAACAGGCAGAAAAAATTTCAGAAGAAAGAAAAAATTATGCAAAAGTCCTTTCTTCTCTAATAGTTGAGAAACTTGAAAAACTTGAGCTTCCTAAAGTGAGATTTGAAATTAATTTTGAAAAATGCGAACTCGGAATAAACGGAATTGATAAAGTTGAATTTTTAATATCAACAAATATTTCAGAAGATTTAAAGCCGCTCGCAAAAGTTGCGTCAGGTGGTGAAATATCAAGAGTAATGCTTGCTATAAAAACAATATTTGCTCAAAGTGATAATATTGATACTGTTGTATTTGATGAAATAGATACAGGAATTTCCGGCAAAACTTCTCAATCCGTAGCAGATGAAGTAAAAGAGCTGTCAAAGTACATGCAAATTATTATGATTACTCATCAGGCAATAATAGCTTCAAAGTCAGACAGACATATTTATGTTAAAAAGACGCAAGATTCATCTACAAGTGTAAATATATCAATACTTAACGGAGATGAAAAATTAAGAGCAATTGCAGAACTTGCAGGCGGTGAAGTTAACAGTGAATCAATTAAATTTGCTCAAATGCTCGTAGGTTAAGCTGCGTTATTTTGTGCTTTTCGTTTTGTTACCCAAATATTTAACATCGGAAGTAATATTCCGAGCGCAATTGTTGAATATGCAAGACCTGCTGCGTGTGCAAGGTTCAATTTCCACATATTTTTCTTGGCAAAATTTTTACCTTCAACCGCAATTTCATTGTGTGATTTTAGCGAAACATCATAAAGCCAATGTTTTATACCTTTGCCTTTTTTTGTTTCGTGGAAAAGATTTTTACGTTTTAAGTCCATTAAATTTGCAGCACCTTTTGCGGCAAAACCTCCTAAAACAAGCCAGTTTAAGAATCCAAGATAATCACGGGTTACAGATTCTCTTAATTCTGTTGAATTATCTGATGCCATAAATCTGCCGACAAGGGTTGATGCGTAAACAGTTTTTATTGCATTTCCGCTTGTAACCGGACCTGTTAATTCAAGTTTTTTTATAAAATCTTTTGGTGATTTAACTTTCATTACACCAAGAGCCATTATTACTATACCTAAACTTGCGCCAATTCTTTTTAATAAAAATGAAGTTGAATTGTCTTTATTAGATGATTTTTTTTCTACTTGTTTATTATAATCAACATCACCGACAAAACCTTTTGTACCGGTGCGTTTTTCGGTAATTTTTCTGTTTATTCTTTGGCTTATTAATCCGAGAACAGATGTTATTGCAACAGCTCCGAGATTTTTTATTTTATTGGTTTTAATAATTTTTTCTATTAAGATTTTTTGTTCTTCCGGTGACTTAGAAAAAATATCCCGTCCCATGTCAATTATGTCCCTCATTAGATTTACAGTTGAAGCAGATAGCTTTTTATCATTCAATTTGAGATTAACACTGTCTTTTCCTATTAAATTTGTTGTTCTTAAATCAAGAATGAATGATAATTTTTTTCTGTCAGATTTGGTTAAGCTTTTATCTTCAATAATATTTGTCAGTTCTTTTATTAGAGTATCTTTATCAACAATTCTTTTTTCTATATCTTTATATTTTTCATTTTGCCATTTAAAATTTTTCCAATCTTTTTCTTCTATAAGTTCTTTATATTGAAAATCATTTGGTAAAGTATTGACCACATTTTTAACGTATTCATTTATATTTTTTGCGTTTTTATTTGCTTCTTGTAAAAATTCTAAACTGTCATTAGAAAACCAAGATTTCGGGTTAATTTGATGTTTCGGGTTAATAGTTTTGTTTGCTGTGTGAGCAATACCTCTTGCTATGTAATTTGCAACAAGACATGTTGTTAATGTACTCATAAATTCTCTTGTAAAGGTTTCCGCAGCTGCATATTTGTTTCTTTTTTTTGCATCAACAAAAGTTCTTGGCCCGACCATTGCAACTAAATCTATTCCGACAGCATTAACCATAGGATTTTTGTCAAAGGTTCTGAGCGCTGATGTTATCGGACTGTCCAGCGGCCCTTTGAAATTATTTTTAATTGTTTGAATATTATTAACCTGCATCTTTCCCCCGTCTAAGCTCCGCAAGATGCACGTAAAAAAGAAGTTCCGTAACATCTTTTGCGGAACTTCTTTTATGTTAAATCTTTTTACATGAATTGCACACTAAAACAAGTTCCGGTACCCTGATGAGGATGAGGAACCTACTGTTTTTGTTGAACATGTAGAATAAGTAGTGTAATTCATACACCGATTATATCAATAAAAACCGAATTCTGTCAATAATAAATTTGATTTATAAGGTTTAAATTACTGCAAGTATAATTATCATCATTAATGATACCAGAGCTGATATCATTACAAAAATCCAGAATAAAGGTTTTGTATTTTTTTGAGATTGAGATTTTACAGAACAGTATTGAGGTCTATTTTTCTGTTTTGTTTGTTTTTTTGTTTTGGCGGCAGTTTTTGATTTTTCTTCCTGATACTTTTCACTTAAAGATTTTCTCGGTTTTTTTCCTGTTATAAGAAGCTCTGTATCAAAATTCAGTTTTAATAAATTTCTTTCATATCCGTGAGAATACACACAGTAATTAATTGCAACTTCAAAGGCTCTCTGCAGACATTCCAGTGCTTCCATTCCGTCATGCTTAACTTTGAAGGAATGAGTTGCTTCATTCCCGTGTTTTTTTAGAAAATACAAATCATCAACAAATTCTTTTGATTCTATAGTACTGCCTAAAGTACAATCTTTTAGTGTTGCAAGCATTGCATCAAAAGATATTTCGGTAGTGCGCCTTGAGCCTAAAACGTTCTTACAGACATTTTCCCCAAACCTTCTTGTTTGGGTCATACACTGCTCAAAATACTCATCACGATATAATTTTTCAGCTTCACTAATGATTTCGTATAAATCTTTATCGGTTCTTTTTAAAAAATCAAAATTTGTTGCCATAGCTCTCTTCTGTACTTACTTTCCTATTCTACCTTTTGTAAAAGTAAATTTCAAGTTTAAAAAAGAGCCGGTTGGGTGAAACCCAATATTGCCGGTTTTTTTGTCCTTGTACAGTAGATAAATTTTGTTAAAATAAATTTGTTTAAGGTTTTAATGTAAACATTTGTAACAAAATATCAAAAATGCCTAAAGTTTTTCTAAAATATGCCGTTATACAAAATTGTAAGAGTTTGTATAGAGGAAAATTATAAAATGCCTAATTTTGACATTAAAAAACACCTTTTTGAAATAGAGCAATTAAACAAATACAAAGCTATACCGGATGAAAATAAAACTGTTCCGGAAGATGACGGTACAAAATCATCTACCATAAAGCAGCGTATTAACCCTGAGCAGTTGAAAAATATTGTTTTATATAATGATGGCAATAAAGAGCATCCAAAAACACAAAGAGAAGAACTGACAAAAAATATTATAGAATCAAACGTTCAAAAGAATGAAGATTCTGCTCTTGAAATTTTAGCACAGCAAAACAGAAGCGTTTTGACAACAAAAGGAAATTTCGGCAACATGCGAAATACATATGGCTCAGAGCATTTTACTATATTTGGAGAAAATATTACAGCAGAGAGCAAATACGCAGAAAGAGCTAATCATAATTCTTCAACCGGTGAAAACGAAGGAACGACAGTAACTTCCGGAGGAAACGAAAATAACGGTAATGGCACGGAAACTATCACTGATAATTGGGAAGGTAAGCAAAAATATACACATGAATATATAAAAAGTTTAAACATTGGTATTAGTGTTGAAACTTTCCAACAAATTTTGAGTGATTTTTTTGAAAATCCAAGAATTATAGACGGTAAACTCACTTATGTCTTAAAAAGCGGAACAATAAGTCAAGTAACAGACTTAATCGCACAAATATATGTAGCAGAAAGATTAAGTTCAACTCCTGACTACATTCCTGACCCGCCTGAAGAAGACAAAGGTTATGCTCTGCTAGATAAAGATACATATAATGACAGACGTGCAAACTATTATTATATGTGCTACATGAATGGCATTCCGTTTGACGGACATGAATTTGAAAACGGAACGTATGATAGAGATATAGCAAGAGCTTGCGGATTGTATGAATATGAAAACGTTTTTGAAAACTATATGATGGATGAAAACGTCCAAAAATACTTGCAGGAGAATTTCGGAATCACTATATCTCTTCCTCCGAGTGAAGAATACGCAGATTTGTGGAACAAACTTGCTAATCTGGCAGCTATGGATGAAACAGGAAATAATACAAATGAATACAACAAACAAAATGTACTCAAATATTTTGGTCTTGCACTCACTGACAGTGCATTTATGGAATTTGTTGATAAAGCATCCTACGTTCAACAAGAAGAAAATCCTGTAAGAAATTGCAGTTTTGATATAGAAGCAGTAAAAGATGTTATTAATGAAAAATACCCCGGACTTTTGGAAGAAGGTAATTTAAGCGATGAAATGCTTGAGTGGATTGGTTCTAACGCAATGGTATTTATGCTGTTGAATAAAAACCTTCTCAGAGCAGGGGATATTCAGGATTATGTAAACTACGGTAATATTCCTTCCTGGGTAACAATGAATAACGGTCAAGAGTTCAACGAAGACCTGCTGCTTAAGTGTTGCATTGAAGCCATGGCAAAACTTGCCGATATGGGACAAAAGCTTGGATATGACCCCAAAGAGTTTGTAAACAGAAATCTTGCTGAAGAAGTTGAAAAAATGTATTTGGCGGAAGTTGAGAAACTCAATAGTCCTCAAGTAAATTATGCACCAAGAATGGATGCTCCGAATAACGAGCTACCATTCCCTGATTATATTATGGACTTTTTAAGACAAAAATACGGTGAAAATATAACCTTCAAATCTACTGCAACAGGGACGTTTGAAACATATTTAGGCAGTAATTTTATTGGCAATATTATATGTGGAGATGGTAATGTCGGATGGTTTTACCCCGTAAAAAGTATAGATAACAATTATCGTTACACAAAAGAAATATATTTCCCTGGTGATTCAGAACCTATTTATAAATATGAATATGATTGGTCTAAATACGTAAATAATTTGTGTACTTCCGAATATAATAAAGACTTATTAGCACCATTGTTTTCGTTTGATAGCTATTCTTTAGGTTGTGTATTACAAGCAATGGATAAGTATTCTAATAGTAATAATACGCTAGCTAAATATAAATCTTCAATTATGGAAAGTTTTATAAATATTTTAATAGCTAAAAATTCAGATCCTTCGTACCCATCATGGGATGATATATCTTGGGAAGACAACATAATATCTTGGGAAGACATAGACTTATTTGACACAACTCATCAACTTGCGCAAAAAATATTTGACATGTTACCTGAAGATATAAAAGCTAATTTTGATAATATAAATGATTTCAACATTGCATATGAACTATTTAAAATAGCTCCCAGAAGGTGGGCAAGGCTTAATCAGAATTCAATTTTTCAATATGATAATGGCTTAGGAGGTGTATTGGATGGTATAAAGCAAGGAGGTATGGGAACTTGTTACTTGCTATCAACTATACTCTCCGCAGCTCAATATAGCGATTTAATAAATTTAATAGAAGAAACTTTCATCTCAACAGATGATTTAAATAAGACCATTACTGTTATGCTTAATGGTCAACCATATACCTATACATATGATGAAATTCTTCATGCATCTGAATTTTCTAATGGTAATTTCAAAATGAGAGCATTGGAAAAAGCTTTTACAGATTATGCTATACAAATGAGTGGTCAAATAGATGGCGGGAATCTGATTTTTATTTTGAATGCTTTAGGCTTAAAAGATATACCTATATGTCATAAACAAGGAGACGAAATAGATGATTTAATTAACTTAATAAAAAATAATATTGAATTTATTGGTCATTTCGGGGTTAATTCTTCAGGTTTCACTGCAATTAATACCCAAACCGGCGAAGAAGTTGAACTGCCGTCTAATCACGCATATAATATTCTGGGAGCTGATGACAAGTATATTTATATACAAAATCCACATGACAGCACAATAATATGGAAATTGAGTATCGATACAATAAAAAATAATCCAAGTGCATTTTCTTATACATTAGCCCAAAAGAAAGATGTAGAAAAAAGCATTGAAAAACTTAAACCTATGCCAAAAGAAATGATGTATAACCTGCAAAACGGAGTCTATCTTAATAATAATGGTGAATTTAATTGGGATAAGTACTATGCTGATTGTAGAAATTTTGGTATAAACCCTAAATGGCTCAATCTTGAAGCCAATACATCAATTGATTCTTCCGGAGAGTGGGTTACCGTAATTACTTTTGCAAACAGATTATTTGGTACGAGAATAGAAGTACATCCAAATCGAAGTGCTATAATTACAGTAGAACGTCCTTATATAACTTTTGATATCAGTACTACATCATTTGGAGAAGCTGCCGACCTTAGTTCTTTGTCGGATGAAGAATTATTCAGAATACCAAATATATCATATTTTATTAACCCTGACGGCAGTATAAACAGAGAAGAATTTGCAGAGTTTGCCTCCTATTTTTGTGATGATTTACATTTTGATTACAATGTATTTGGCGAGCTTGCTAAATATTTTATAAAAGATGACGGAAATCTAGACAAAGAAAATTTTAAGAAATTTTTGTCAAATTTCAACTCTTATGATCAAATTGTTAATTATTCATATAACCTACAATCTTATGAATATTTAAATACTCAAAACAATATGCTCGCTGGTATTGAAGCACTAAAAGATTGGGTTAGCGGAATATTATCAAGACTTAAAAACAGCGGTTCAATATACTCAGGTACAGACTATTGGGGCATGACAGATGTTTTCTGGAATCCATATGCTTCCGCTCAGGATGTCGAAAATGCCATTAACATGATGAGAGCTATGCAAAATGCAGCAAAACAACTCGGAATGACATTAGATCAATATTTGAGTCTAAGTCCAAGTCAACGTGAACACTACCAAGGTATGCTTACAACTCCTTTGCCTATAGACTATTATTTATTGACTGAACATTATGACTATATAGATAACAACTATTACGGCGGAGGAGAAAATGAAGATAACACTT
Source organism: bacterium (assembly GCA_017480425.1). Taxonomy (GTDB): domain Bacteria; phylum Cyanobacteriota; class Vampirovibrionia; order Gastranaerophilales; family Gastranaerophilaceae; genus CAG-196. The sequence continues at coordinate 8,309 of JAFVAR010000041.1, forward strand.
ACTATTCAACTCCTAACCAATCTTCTATTATAAGCGCTCCGGATTGGTTCAAAGATTTAATTGCAAACGGAAATTATCCAAATATGGATGAAATTCAAAACAACTTGATATTTGGTACAGCTAGCGAAGAAGAAGGAAAATTGTACGATGAATTTTATAAGTTTAATATGTGGTGTTATTACAATAATGGGCTAACAGATAATTTATCAAGCATAGAACTGTATAATTTATACACGCTTGATATGACCTTCTTCTTTATGTGGATGAATACGGAAGCAATTCTGCTCGGATATTCACCGGATGATAGTTTTGAAACTTTGTATGAAGCTTACCAAAAAAACAATAAATTTTTCTAAAATTGAATTTAAATAAAATGATTTAAAAAATTAAAAGAAGAAGTTCAAAAACTCGAACTTCTTCTTTTTCACCCAATAATCTCCATTCCCCAAAAATTTATTGTTCCCAAATCTCTACAATAAAAATATCTTAATTGATTTGTTATCGGTAAATGTATTTTTCTTTATATTGATTTGTTGATATCGGGTTTGTTTCCATTTAATAATTTCTTTCTTTTTTATTTTTTTAACTCTGAGTTTTAAGAAGTTTTTAATAAAAATTTCTTCTTACTCCCCCTCCTCAAGTCTAATAGCCATCACTCCTTTCTGGTATGTTTATATAGTATAATTTGAACATTTTTTTATCAAGTAAAGAATTTTGAAAAAAATTTTACAATTGCCCATGCCACCCATGCCCACTAAAAAAATTTCATATTTACAAAAATTTACGTTAAAAATCGATAAAATTATATTGACAAATTTTATTCAAAGTAAAAGTTTGATTTAGAGCGAAATACACATTAAAATTAGGCATTTTACTCTATTTTTTATTACTGAATTTTGAGATATAATATAGAAAATATTCTTAAATTTATGTTCAAAAAATTGTCTAAAAAATTTTTAATACATGCCATATTGATAATAACTTCTTTATTATCAATATTTCCGTTTATTTGGCTAACTTCAACCTCGCTGAAAGGAGTTGCGGAAGATATTTTTGCATATCCGCCAAAAATTATTCCGACTGATTTTACATTCCAAAATTATATTGACGTTTGGGGTAAAGTCGATTTTATGGCATACTTTTGGAACAGTGTTATTGTCGCAGCTCTTACGGTAGGATTAAATCTGATTCTATCTTCACTTGCAGCTTATCCGCTTGCAAGAATGCAATTTAAAGGTAAAAAATTTGTATTTTTCTCTATACTTGCGACAATTATGATACCGTTTCAGGCTATTATGCTGCCCGTCTACATTATTACTCTAAAATTACATCTTATTGACAGCGTTAATAATATTATGGGATACATAGGGCTTGTTATGCCTTTTGCAGTCAGCGCATTTGGAATATTCCTTATGCGGCAAGCTTTTCTTAAAGTTCCTAAAGAAGTTGAAGAAGCCGCTATTGTTGACGGATGCAATGTTTTCCAAATGTTTGTAAAAGTTGTTCTGCCTATGGTTAAGCCAACACTTGCAGTGCTTGCGGTATTTACTTTTATCGGCTCTTGGGGTGAATTCCTTTGGCCGAGTATTATACTGACAAAAGAAAGCATGTACACTCTGCCTGTAGGAATAAATAACTTGCAAGGCATGTTCTCAGCAAACTGGAGGTTTATTGCCGCAGGCTCAATTATATCCACTATTCCTATTATTATATTTTTCTTAATGATGCAAAGATACTTTATATCAGGAGAAAATGACGGAGCAGTTAAAGGATAAGATAGAGGTTACTGAAAACTTTGTTTGAGCAGCAATGTTCGGTTGTACCTAACCTACTGCGCTTGCCGCATCCTGCCATTACAAGAGCGATTAGCTCGAAGCAATCCGGCAAGTTATTAACATAAATATGATTTAATATTTCTTAAAAAAGCTCATGAATATTGACACAAAATCATGTTCATCATAGTATTAAGTTACCCTAGTCGAAATTTTCTTGCCGGATTTGACGGCTCAGGGGGGTAAATGTAAGGTTTATCGTTTAAACTACAGGTCGGGATTTATCCGAAAGCAAACTTAAATCTAAGGTTTGGTTTTTAAACTACAGGTCGAAATTTATTTAGAAGCAGAAGTAAATCTAAGGTTTGACGTTTAAACTACAAGCCGGAATTTATCAAAGACGATAGATTGTGAATCTTATTCATGATTCAATTTACGGCTCATAATTCAAGATTCACGCAACATGTAAAAGGAGAAAAACATGCCTACAATGAATCAGCTGGTTCGTCAAGAACGTAAAAGGCTGCATGACAAAACCAAATCGCCGGCTCTTATGGATTGTCCACAAAGACGCGGCGTATGTACAAGGGTTTACACAACAACCCCTAAAAAACCAAACTCAGCTTTGAGAAAGGTTGCCAGAGTCAGACTTACAAACGGATTTGAAGTTACTTCATACATTCCGGGTATCGGACACAACCTTCAAGAACACTCTGTAGTTTTAATCAGAGGCGGAAGAGTTAAAGACCTTCCTGGTGTACGTTATCACATTGTTCGTGGTACTTTAGATACAGCAGGTGTTGCTAACAGAACACAAAGCCGTTCTAAATATGGTGCCAAGAAAGCTAAGGGAGGTAAATAATCATGTCAAGAAGATCTAAACCTGAAAGAAGAATACCTGCAGCTGACCCGATTTACAACAGCGTTGACGTATCAAAGTTTATTAACAGAGTTATGAGACGCGGTAAAAAGTCTTTGGCTGAAAAAATATTCTATGCAACTATTTCTAAAGTTGAAGAAAGAACAAATGAAAAGGGCTTGGAAGTATTCCAAAAGGCTCTTACTAATGCAACTCCGCTTTTGGAAGTTAAAGCAAGACGTATTGGTGGTTCTACTTATCAAGTACCTATCGATGTTAAACCTGACAGAGGTTTTGCGCTTGCTTCTTCTTGGATTATTGCAGCTGCTAAGAACAGAAGCGGTAAATCATTCACAGAAAAACTTACAAGTGAATTAATCGATGCTTCAAACGGCAACGGTCAAGCTTGCAAGAAACGTGAAGATACCCACAAGATGGCAGAAGCTAACAAAGCATTTGCACACTACAGATACTAATAAAATAGTTATAAACAAAAAGAGGACGGTATTTATACCGTCCTCTTTTTGTATCTTAGTACATTTTAACCAGTTTTCTGACTTCTGCAAGTATTTTTTGTGCCTCAACTCTGGCTTTTGCAGAACCTTCTCTTATGATTTTTTCAACAAGTTCAGGATGTTGCTCGTAGTAAGTTCTTCTTTCACGAATCTTTGCCATGCGTTCGTTGATTTTAGCTCCAAGCTGACGTTTGCAATCAGCACATCCTCTCAAACCTTTTTCACATTCACATCTTACGGTTTCAACCTCGTTTACCCCTTCGTTTACCCTGCCAAATATTTTCCAATACTTGAATGCAACTTCGCATTCATCAGGATGTCCCGGGTCATCTTTTCTCATACGACTTCTGTCGGTAATTGCGGTCATAACTTTTTTAGCCGTGATTTCGGCACTATCTGAAATCTTTATATCATTATTAAAAGATTTTCCCATTTTGTTTCCGTCTAAACCACATATCAGTGAACAGTTGTTGAGTTTAGGCTGCGGCTCTTTGAAGAAATCCGTGTTGTACACATTATTGAATCTTCTTACAATGTCTCTTGTAAGTTCAACGTGGGCAACTTGGTCAATTCCTACAGGAACCAAATCCGCATTGAACGTAAGAATATCAGCAGTCATAAGCACGGGATAACCCATCAAGCCGTAATTTATTTGTGTCCCCATGCCTTCTTTTGTTTTAAGAATTTTTGCCATGTCTTTAAGGGTTGGGTCACGTTCTACCCAGTTTTGCGGAGTAATCATACTTAAATAAATGTGTAATTCTGCAGTTTCCGGAACAAGTGATTGAACATAAATTGTAGCTTTATCGGGGTCGATTCCGCAGGCAAGCCAGTCCATAACAACATCAAGAATGTCATTACGTAAATTTTCAGTCTTATCGTATTTTGTAGTCAAAGCGTGCCAATCAGCTACAGAAAAGTAGCAATCATACTCATCTTGGAGCTTTACCCAATTATCAATTACGCCTAAATAATGTCCCAAATGTAATTTTCCTGTGGGGCGCATTCCTGACATAATTCTTTGTTTCATACTTATTCCTCTACTTTAATAACTATTATTTCTCCGGGTTTAAAATTCATGGTTATATGATTTCTTCCGGTTTTAACATAATGATTTCCGTGCTCGATATCAATTATAGCATTCTTTTTTATTTTAGATGTTTTTACGGTGATTTTATCTTTTGATTTATTAAAATCAAGATTTCCGGCAACTATAATTGTTTCATTTCCAAGAGTTCTGGAGAAAGCAAAAACTTTTTTATCTTTTGTTTTTATCGGTATAAAATCACCTTTTGTCACTAAATCGGTATTATTGATTCTAAAATCGTTTGCCTGTTTGAAATTTCTTACAACATCAAGATTATTTCCGCCGGGTTTTTTTGAAAAATTGAATATATCAAGTTTTCCTCTGTGAACAAAATATGTATCGTCATCAGTGTATGTTTTTCCAGCTTCAGTATTCGCCCATTGATAAATATAATTATCTCCGTTGAAGAAACCGTCAATACAATATGGATTAAAAGGCAGTGTTGCTTCAAGCCAGGATATCATTATAGAAAATTTTGCACCGTGAAGTACGACAGGACTGACTTCATCATGCGTTGTAAAACTCATAATAACACTTTTTTTATCCGGATAAGATGATAAAAGTTTCTGATTAAATTTGATATGGTCTGTAAATTCCTTTGCATTCCAGTCTTTCAAGTTAAAGAAACTGCCGTAATATCCGTCAAATCCTGCTTCTAAAAGTTCATTATAAGGTGTAAATTCGGCATACTTACTTGGCGGTTCTCTCCAAGAATCTGATGCTTCAGCCAAAAACATAAATTCAGGGTCATTTTCTCTTGCGTATTTTATAAGTTCTACCCAGAATTTAGAAGGTTTAATGGTTGCAACATCTGCTCTTATACCGTCTGCACCAAGTTCTTGTATCATATTTACAAATCTTTTATGTGCGTTCATGACATCTTGATTAAGATTCATATTGTTTCCGGTGTTCAGCAGTCTGACATCTGTCCAATCAGAAGGAACGATAGAACATTGTTTATCATCCTTTATAAACAATTCAGGATTAGTTAGGAATAAATCATATGCTCCGCAGCTTGGTAAGTCAACTATTACACGAATCTTGCGTTTGTGGCATTCATTTATAAACTGTTTTGCTTGTTCTTTAGGTGTTAAATCAGAATTTTTGTCAGCAAGTTGTGGATTTATGTCTGAAAAACTCGATATTGCGTAAAGAGAACCTGCTGTTCCCAATGCTTTTAGTTTTCCTACAGGAGTTATGGGTAACAGGTGCAGCGTATTAACACCTAGATTTTTTATTTCATCAAGCCTTTCTATTGCGTTAATAAAATTACCGCTTTCTTCTCCGTTATCTATAATTTCATTGCCGTTAATATCCTTAGCATTGAAATTGCGAATATTAATACCGCAAATTCTCGCTTCATTATTTAAAAACAAAGTTCTTAAGTCATTATTTTCTTTTGCATATGTGTAATTTCCTGTAATTAACAGAATAAATAATAAAAAGAACGCTCTTTTCTTCATGATTTCCCCTGCTGATAATTACATTCTACCAAAGAAATAGGATTTATGCTATTATACCGTTTGTAAAATCTTTGATGTAAAATGAAATTTATAAGCATAGGAGAAAAATTATGATAATGCTTGGCGTGGCTTTAATTCTAAGTATGGTTTTAAGCTTATTGTTCGGTGTTCCGTATATAGATTTTTTAAAGAAAAAAACAATAGGTCAATATATAAGAGATGTTGCACCGGAAGCTCACGCAAAAAAAGCAGGAACTCCGACAACGGGTGGGGTTTTTATAATTGCTGCAATTATAATTGCTTCCGTTATTACTTTGTTTATGGCTCAAAAAATGGATAATTCTTCTTGGATTTTAATAATAACATTGATACTTATGGCTCTTGCAGGATTTCAGGATGATTATCTTAAAATTAAAGGACATGAAAATCAAGGTTTAACTCCCAGAGGAAAACTTGTCAGACAAATATTAATAGCTCTGATTCCTACGCTATATGCAATGTCTCATTATGGAAGCGTTATAACATTGGGTTCAAAGAGTTTTGATATAGGTTTTGCATACCCGATTCTTGCGGTATTTATAGTCACCGGTGCATCAAATGCTTATAATCTTACAGACGGGCTTGACGGACTGGCTGCTGCAACAGGCATTCCTGCATTTTTAGCATGCGGCCTTCTGGCTTTTTGGGACGGACATACTGAAGTTGCAATAATTGCTGCAACTGTAATAGGTGCTTTGATTGGATTTTTGAAATACAATAAGCCAAAAGCGCAAGTATTTATGGGTGATACCGGCTCTCTAGCTTTAGGCGGTTTATTGGGAGCTTTGGCTATTTTAGGAAGATGCGAACTTCTTTTGGCTTTGTTTGGCGGTGTTTTTGTAATGGAAACTCTGTCGGTTATAATTCAGGTTGCAAGTTTTAAATTAACCGGCAAAAGAGTGTTTAAAATGTCTCCCATTCATCATCACTTTGAATTGTGCGGACATTCGGAAAAACGTATTGTTGCTGAATTTACTGTAGTTTCATTTATATTATCATCCTTGGCATTATTAATTAACTATATAATTTAGATTAAAAAAATTATAATCATCTATTCATAGGGTTGAAAAACATGAATACATGGTTTATAATGTTATATATAGTATATATACAATTAATAACAAAAAGGATTTTGAATTATGGGTATAACATTTAGCGGTCTGGTTTCAGGCTTGGATACTTCTTCATGGGTTACTGCGTTAGTTTCTGTAAAACAAGAGAAAGTAAGCTCTCTTCAAAACCAATTGAAGGGATTTCAAAGCTCAAAATCAGTTTTAAATGATACAAAGAATACAGTTTCTGCATTAAGGACTGCGTTGCAAAAATTAACAGATGCAAAATTTGGCGGGACGTTTGACTTGTTTTCAAAAAATTCTGCAAAATCTTCTAACGAAGATATATTTACTGCGACAGTAGGTGCAAATGCCAGACGTCAAAATTATGATATAACAGTTCAACAGCTTGCAACATATACAAAGGCAACTTCGTTAACATCAGCAAGCTCGGTTGCAGATGATTCAACGAGTTTATCAAACCTCGGAATGAATGAAGGTGTTTTAACTGCTTATGTTAACGGTCAAAAGAATTCTATTAAGATAGGCGGAGAAGACGGTGTACAAACTTTAGGTGAACTAAAGGCGGCTTTTGCTGATTTCGGCGTTAATTTAAACGTTGATGCAAACGGTGTAGTTAATATCGCTGCACAAAACGGTACGGATACAGTTCATATAGGTGCTACAACCGATACTTCCAACTTTACTTCTCTTTTAGGATTGGAAAGAGGTGAGGACGGAGTTTATACGTCAACAAATTCAATATATAAAGCAACAACTGCATCTCAATTAGTAGCTGATGATGCAGGGTTTAATCAAAAAATTACTGCAGGAACATTCACTATAGGTGGTGCTGAATTTACAATTGATGAGGATACAACGTTATCTTCACTGATTTCTGAAATCAACAGCAATGCCGATGCTCAGGCATATGCGTACTGGGATGGTGCAACGGGTAAACTTACAATTACTTCTACAAAAGAAGGTGCATCATTTATTAATATTGAAGCAGGAACAAGTAACTTCACCGATGTTATGGGTTTGACTACATCTGAATGGGACGGTGAAGGAAATCTGGTTTCATCAAGTATGTTCACGGAAGCTCAGGAACTTGGTAAAAATGCTATTTTTACAATCAACGGAACAACAATGACTTCAACTTCCAACACTGTAACAGCGGATGTTTCAAGAATCGATGATGTAACACTTACGCTGAAACGTGTAAGTACAGAGGAAGACGGACAAACAACATTAAGCGTAACTCAAGATACAAGCCAGCTAAAGGAAGCTTTGAGTGCATTTGTAACGGCATATAATGATTTTGTTTCAAAAATTGATGAAGTAACATCTTCAAGCGGCGGACTTCATGGTGAATCTACTTTGACAAGTTTGAAAAATACAATACGCAGATATGCAAATGGTTCTAATGATATGAATGGCGGTGCATTTAAACTTCTTGCCGATATTGGTATTTCAACAGGCAGTGCAGATGGTACGAATGTTTCTACAAGTAATTTGGATAATTTAACTTTAGATGAAGATAAATTATTACAAGCGCTTGAAGAAGATCCTGATTCGGTAAGAGCATTATTGACCGGTGAAAACAGTATTTTCGGTATGATGGAAGATGCTGTTAAACAAACATTAGAATCCACAACCGGTTACTTTGATATCAAAACAAAAACAATTGAATCAAATATAACCAGAATGAATGATAAGATTAAAAAACAAAATGAAAACATTTCTGCGTATAAAACACGTTTGGAAGCAAAATTTAAAAAAATGGAAGAAATGATAGCTGCAATGCAGCAAAACTACAGCTCTTTAAATTAGTATAAGAGTTATGCAGGTTTAGGGCGCACCAATTTTGGTGCGCCCTTTTGATTTTATCCGGCACCAAATAAATCACCGTCATAATTTAAACTTTTGGCTTCGCCTAATAGAGGAAAGTCTTTTATATCATAGTTTTTAGCAAAATTTATTGCCTCACTTCTTGCAAGTTCAAGAATTTTGGCATCATTAACAATGTCTGCAATAATCATATCCGGAAGTCCGCTTTGGCGAGTTCCTAAAAATTCTCCCGGACCTCTTAATTGGAGATCTTTTTCTGCTATAACAAATCCGTCATTAGTTTGTGTCATTATATCAAGTCTTGCTTTAGTTTCTTGAGATTTAGTTGAAGATGAAAGAATGCAGTATGATTGCAGGTTGCTTCTTCCTACTCTTCCTCGCAATTGGTGAAGTTGTGATAATCCGAAACGCTCAGCATTTTCTATTACAATAACAGTTGCATTCGGAACGTCAACACCGACTTCTACAACTGTTGTAGAAACCAGAATGTCATATTCTTTGTCTTTAAATTTTTGCATTACTTCTTCTTTTTCATCATTTTTAAGTTTACCGTGAAGAAGTCCTATTTTATATTCAGGGAATATTTCGTTTTGCCAGCGTTCTTTCTCGATGGTAGCGGCTTTAGCAGAAAGGGTTTCACTTTCATCAATCAGCGGATAAACAATATAAGCCTGTCTTCCGGCATCAACTTCCCGTCTTATGACTTCAGCGATTTGTTTTCTGGAATTTGTCATTGTTGTAATTATTGGTTTTCTGCCCTTTGGCATTTCATCAATTATTGTCAAATCTAAATCACCGTTCATTGTAATTGCAAGTGTTCTGGGAATAGGAGTTGCTGTCATTGTTAAGATTTGCGGATTTTGGGATTTTTTTCTTAATGCCAGACGTTGTTTTACTCCAAAACGATGTTGTTCATCTATTACCACAGCACCAAGGTTTGCAAACTCTACATTATCCTGAATTAATGCATGCGTTCCGACTGCAATATTAGCCTGTCCGTTTCTGAGGTTGGTTTCAGAAATTTTTCTTTGTTTTTTACCAATGCTGCCCAAAAACAGTTCCACTTTCAATCCAAGCGGTGTAAGCCAATTTATTAAGTTGTTATAGTGTTGTTGGGCAAGAATTTCAGTAGGTGCCATTATTGCTGCCTGATAACCGTTTTCTATTGCGGCAAGCAGCATTATGCAGGCGACAACTGTTTTTCCGCTGCCGACGTCGCCTTGCAGAAGTCTTTGCATAGGTCTTGTTGAATTTAAGTCATTCAATATTTCATTGACAGCTCTTTGTTGTGCTCCTGTAAGTTTAAACGGCAAACCTTCTATAAATTTCATAACAAGCCCGTTGCGCTTTATTTCCAGTGGTATGGAAGATATGTGTTTGTTGTTTTCCTCTCTTATAATTGCCAATCTGAGTTGAATTAAGAACAGTTCTTCAAAAACAAGGGTAAATCTTGCCTGTTGGAGTTTGTCGTTATCACTCGGAAAATGAATCTGTTCGATTGCTTCGCTCTTTTGCATAAGGTGATATTTTTCCGTAATAAATTCAGGTAAAACTGTCGGTATCTCGTTTTTGAAAAGATTTATTGCAGTATAGATTATTTTTCTTAAAGATTTTATATTTAAATTTTCACTGAGAGGGTAAATCGGAACAATTCTTGCTAAGTTTAAATTTGTATTCTCAGTCATTTCGTAATCCATGATAGAGTATGTGGGCTTATCTAATGTAAGCATTCCATCATAAGAATTAAGCTTGACTGTCCCTGAAACCATTATTCCTTGTCCTTTCGGGAATTGTGATTTCATTCTCTCCTGCGTGTATCTATTTGATTTGGACGTAAAGAAATTAAGATTCAAACTGCCTGAGCCGTCGTTAATTTTTACTTTTAATACCCCAAGGTTATTTTTAGTTGTATAGGCTTCAACAGAACGTATTGTACCGAAAATGGTTGTGGTTTCACCTTCTTTTAAATCTCTTATGCGTGTTCTGGAAGAATAATCAACATATTTTCTGGGAAAATAATACAACAAATCAGAAACAGTATAAATTCCAAGTTTATTTAGAAGGTATCCGAACTTTGGGCCGACTCCTTTAAGGTACATTATATCTGACTTTAGAGTCAATGTTGAATCGTGTTCTTTTTCTGTTTTAGCAGGTTGCTCAATATCAGATTTTATAATTTTAACGAGTTTTTCCAGTGATTTTTTTCTTTGGGGCAAGGTATCCATTTGATACCGTTCAAAATGCTCTAAAATCACTTGCCACTTTGGGTTTTTGGAGCTTTTGATTTCTTTACGCAATTCAGAACAAATGAACGATGAAAAACTTCTTGTTTTACCGTTAATATTAATGTACTTATACTTAACCTCGATTTCGATGGCTTTTTTTACTTGTTCTAAATTTTGCATGGTTTACTGTTTATTTTATTAACCACGTTTAACAACGGTTGTAATTTGTTCTCCATAACTGTTAACACAGCCGTTAGTCTCTTCTATGGTATATGAAACTTCGCTGTCTTCCGCTTTTTGTTTTTCTGCAAAAGCTTCTGCGCTTTCTAAATCTTTGAATTCTGCTGCCATATCCGGTTCAAAGTATGATGGTTTGTCGATATAAACTTGATACATAATTACCCCCTATAGAAAATAAAAAGGTGAATAATTAACAACAGCTTACTCACCTTTTTACTGATTATAACTTTATTTCCTAACTATTGCATTCTAAAATCTTGAACAAATTCCTGACGTTGGTTTACATAAGTGCCGTTGATTTGTTCATCAGCTTCCATTCTTCTTCTTTCAAGGTGAACTTGACCGTTCTTAACAATTTCTTGCATTTGACCCAAATTCTGTTCCAAATTAGCAAGAACTTGTTCTGCGTATACAGAAGCTCCGTCCTTAATTCTGTTAGCTTCTTCTTGCGCCTGCTGACGCAAAACATCAGCTTCTTCAAGAGCTTTGCGTTTAATTTCTTCACAATCATTGATAACTTGTTCTTTGATTTTTTCTGCTTCTCTTTGAACAGCTCTGAGTAAATCTGATTCACTTAACAGCCTGTTAGCTTCTGATTGAGCATCAGATATGATTTTTTCAGCTTTTTGTTGTGCTTCATATTGAAGTTCATCCTTGCGTCTTAAAAGAGAACGTGCTTCTTTTACTTCATCAGGAAGTTGTGAATATAAGCGGTCTAATATATCAGAAACGGTGTCTTTTTTAACGATTGCAAAATTCCCGAGCAGCGGCAATCCCTTTTCCAAAGCATCTTCTAACTCATTCATTAAACCATATATAACGTCTTGTTGTGAACTCATTTTATACTCCATAGTTTGTATGATAGTTAATAAAATTGTACATCAATTAAATCTTAAAAGTCAACGCATGTATTTAATCGTAATCCCGTTCAATTTTTTCAATATCTTTTTCTAATGTTTTTAATACATTTGTTGCAAACTTAATGGCATTGTTTGTTTCAACCAAATAGACATTAGAATTAAATAAAAATTTACGTTTAAGAGCTTTAAACATAAGCTTATAGCACAAAATAGAATCGAATTTATCACCTTCTTTTTGACGCATTAGTTTTTTATATGTGTCAGGTAAAGTTGCCAGTATGCAGCATAAAACATCATCAATTTTGCTTTTCTTAATCAGCTTAACATCCAGAAAAGTTAAATCCGCATCATAATGAATAACTTTTAAAAGCTTTTTAAAATACTCAATTGTAGCGGCTGTATCTGCCATTTTTTCAACTCTCTTCAACTATTCTGATATTACAATTGTACAAAAAATTGCACTAAATATCAACTGCATGTTAAAATTAGTGTATGAGTAATATAATTATTTCACCGTCAATATTATCGGCAGATTTTGCAAATCTTGAAAAAGAAATTAACGCAGTGAAAGATGCAGGTGCAAAATGGATACATGTGGATGTTATGGATGGGCATTTTGTTCCTAATATAACAATAGGGGTTCCTGTGGTTAAGTCTTTAAGAAAGGTTACGGACTTAATTCTGGATACTCATTTAATGATTGAAAATCCTGAAAAGTATATTGAACCGTTTGCTAAAGCAGGTGCAGATATTTTGACTTTTCATTATGAAGCTTGCAGAGATGGAAATCATATAAAGGAAGTTATAGAGCAAATTAAGGCTTTTGGTATAAAGGCAGGAATTTCAATTAAACCTAAAACATCTCCGGAAGTTATATTTCCTTATTTGAGCTTATTGGATTTGGTTCTTGTAATGACTGTAGAACCTGGATTTGGCGGTCAGGAATTTATGCATGATTGTGCAATGAAAATACCTGTAATAAAGGCGCAGTGCAATGAAAGTTTGGTTATTCAGGTTGATGGCGGAATAAATAATTTAACAGGCAAAATCTGTACTTCTCTGGGTGCATCTTCACTTGTAGCAGGTAGTTATATATACAACAGCAATAATTATAAGAAGGCTGTTGATAGCCTAAAAAGTTAGGTTGAGTTTCTATTGACCGAAATTTGAAAAATTTTAATAATGTAGTTATGGAAAAAATTTTAGAGATAAAAAATCTTAATTTGTTTTTTGGTGAGCTTCAGGCGCTATATGACGTTAATTTAACTCTTGAAAAAGGAGAAATGTATGCACTTGTAGGAGAATCCGGTTGCGGTAAAACAATGACAGCAATGTCTGTAATGCGTCTTTTGCCAAAACTTGCCGAAATAAGGAGTGGTGAAATTATTTTCAACGGGAATAATTTACTTAAGTTGAGTGAAAAACAAATGAGAAATCTTCGAGGAAATAAAATTGCACTCATTCCGCAAGACCCTATGACTTCGCTAAATCCGTTGTATACAGTCGGAAATCAATTGATAGAATCTATAAGAGAACATACTCACGTTACATCGAAACAAGCGATGAGAAAATCCAGAGAGGTTATGGACTTGGTGCGAATTCCAGATTCTGCGAGCAAGCTTAACTACTATCCTCATGAATTTTCCGGCGGAATGAAGCAAAGAATAATTATAGCCATGGCACTTGCGACAAATGCTGAATTATTTATTGCAGATGAGCCTACTACTGCGTTGGATGTTACTATTCAAAAACAAATTATGGATTTACTTTCCGATATTAAAAAAGAATTTAACAGCACAATTCTTCTTATTTCGCACGATTTGGCACTTGTAAGTAATTATGCGGAAAAAATATCTGTAATGTATTCAGGACATATTGTTGAACAGGCTTCCGCCGGTGAATTCTTTAGAAATCCTATTCATCCTTATTCAATAGCTCTGTTAAATTCTTTGCCGACTATTAATCCGGGCTTGAAGTTAAAGACAATAGAAGGCGCTCCGCCATCAATACAGGAGCAAATCAGCGGATGCAAATTCCATCCAAGGTGTGATTTTTGTCGTAAAGAAATTTGTACAACAGAATCTCCGGTGTTAACCGAGCGCAGAACAAATCATCTCTCGGCTTGTTTAGTGAAGTAATTTTAATTTCTCTAAAATATCATTGATTGGTTTTTCCCACGATATTGAATCCGTTTGTTTAAATATTTCTACACTTTTGTACCAAGGCGTTGTTTTTGTGTCTCTAAACCATCTCCAATCAGAAGCGTATGGAAGCAGTAAATATGTTTTAACTCCTAATGCTCCTGCCAGATGTGCAACAGAAGTATCAACTGTTACCATACAATCCATACTTTTTAATGCTGCTGCAGTATCAGAAAAATCTTGAAAATCTTTTGCAAGATTTATCATTTGCGGGTACTTTTCATTCCCGTTCAAAGAATCGTCTACTTGGAATGAATAAAGTTGAATGTTGTCAAGTTTAAATAAATCATCGAAACATTTTATATTTATTGTGCGGTTAATCATTGTTCTAATTGCCGCACTTCCAGCTTCCCAGCATAATCCTATTTTTGGTTTTGAACTTTTTATTTCGGATTTTTGAATATTTAAATACCCTTTGCTATAAGGAATATTATCAAAATCTATATTAAGTGCGTAAGCTAAATCCGTAATTCTAATTGCCTGAATGTTTGGATTTATTTCCGAATAATCTATAAATTCAAAGTTAGGATAATTAATTTTAAATAAATTTCGTAAAGCTTTCCTTGCCGCAATTTGAACTTTTTTATCTTTTAAAAATGGCAAATATCTTATAAATTGAATGTGGTCTCCAAAACCTTGGTCACAAATTACAACAATTTCATCTGCCAGTTCTTGATTAGGCTTCCAAGGGTTGTTTGTTAAATCGGAAAGAGGTGTATCTTTTCTGGAATAAAACAGCTCATATCCTTCTTTGAATTTTTTTTGCATTAAATAGCACATCCCGAGAGAAACTTTTGTTTCTGTGCTGTTAGGAAATTTATCAAGCATGATTTTATAATATTTTTCAGCGTTTTCTAATTCTCCCAATTTTTGACAACAAACTGCAATATTATATTCAGCATTTTCTGCCCCAAGTTCTGCTGCTGCTTTGTAACACTCTCTCGCCTGTTTGTCATCACAATAAAGCAATTCTTTTAAGAATCCGAGTTGGAACCATAATCCCGCCTGGTTCATATCCTTTTTTAAAGTTTCAACGCAAAGTTTCTCAGCTTCTTTTAATTTTCCGCTCTTGGTTAAGGATTTTACCATATTAATGATTGAACGGACATCATCGGGATAGAGTTCATACATTTTTTCAGAATATTCAATAGCTTTTTTATACATTTTAATTCCAAAAAAACTTGAAATCAGGCGGCTATAGATATCTGCGTTTTCTCCGAATTTTAGAGTGTGTTCAAGAACGGAAGCGGCTTTTGTATAGTTTTCCCTGTCATATTCAGCAAACCCAAGAGCTGAAAGAGTTCCGAAAGTTTCTTTAATTTTGCATGCTTTTTCCAAATATTCACAAGCTTTATCGTAGTTGCCGACATTTATATAAAAAAGTCCTATTGCGGAGAGCAAAACACTATTTTCAGAATTTTCCGCAAGAAGTTTTGTATAAATATTCTCAGCCTCATTAAACCTTCCTGCTTGAGTGAGAGAAATTGCTTCTTTAATTTCTTCTATCATAATCCGATTCCGGAAACTAATCTAACAATTATGCCTTGCAGTATTTGCAGTAATATTATTGCAACAATCGGAGAAATATCAAGCATTCCTATAGGAGGGATTATTCCCCTGAATATATTCAAAAACGGGTCTACTACTGAACGAATCCAAGCAAAAGGCTGCTGTTCCCAATCAGTGTTTGGAATCCAGCTTAAGAATATTCTTATAATGATAAGAATGTAATATAGATAAAATAAATTATTTACTGCACGTGCAAGCATTTTGTAGCCTCCTTGTGTTTATAGCTGAGAACTTTTTCTTGTATTTGCGCACTCACAATTATTATTCTCTACCGGTATTTTTTCTATCATAGTAAATAGAAGT
Source organism: bacterium (assembly GCA_017480425.1). Lineage (GTDB taxonomy): Bacteria > Cyanobacteriota > Vampirovibrionia > Gastranaerophilales > Gastranaerophilaceae > CAG-196. The sequence continues at coordinate 24,345 of JAFVAR010000041.1, forward strand.
TTTTTCAAATTCTCTACATTATTATTAAATACTTGAATAACATCATGGTGAGAAACAGGAGGAACATCCCCTACAAGTCCTGCATCGTAGTCAGTTATAAGAGAAATATTCAGCGGACACATATCCATTTCTTTAACAAGATATGCTTCAGGAAATGCTGTCATGTTTATAACTTCCCAACCTTGATTAGTAAAGAATTTAGATTCCGATTTAGTAGAGAATCTCGGGCCGTTTATAACAACAACGGTTCCCTGTTCATGAACTGTGATGCCCAGCTCTTTTGCAGTTTCTATAGCCAGTTTTCTAAGTTCAGGGCAATATGTTTCTGCTGCAGAAGGGTGAGTGACAATAGGACCTTCAAAGAATGTTGATTTTCTTCCGTCAGTCCAGTCTACAAACTGGTCGCAAATTACAAAATGTCCAGGTTGAACGTGTTTTTGTAAGCTGCCTGCCGCACATGGAGATATAACTCTTTTGCATCCGACTTCTTTCATTGCCCAAACGTTTGCTCTGTAGTTAATTAAGTGAGGTAAAATGGTGTGGCTTCTGCCATGACGAGGCATAAATGCCACTTTATGAGAACCTATTGTTCCTATGAATAAACTGTCAGAAGGCATTCCGTATGGAGTTTCAACTTTTACCTCCTTAATATTGTCCAAAAATTTGTAAAATCCTGAACCGCCAAAAACGCCAATATCTGCCAATTTTTCCATTGATAAATCCCCTTTCTCTTATCTATAATATAACAACTCTTATTCTATCATAAATTTACATTTTTATATAAGCTTTTAATATTTTGTTAGAAATAGTGTCATCAAAAGCTTGTTGAATATTTTCCAGCGGATAAACCGTTGTAAGCCCTTTAACATTAACTTTTTTATTTACAAGTAAGTTGAACGAATCTGCTAAATCTTTAGGTGAAGGCGAGTAACTTCCCAAAACGGTTAATTCTTTGTAGTAAATTTCGTTATTTGCGTATCCCATATTCTTTGGCGTGCTTGAAAATACAAGAATTTTTCCGCCTTTACGTACAACCTTAAGCGCTACATCAATTGCTTTATCAGCACCGGAGGTCATAAATACTGCATCAATTCCTCCGCTTTTTTCTTCAATAATTTTGCTAAATTTTTCCAAATTCATAGAATTATACGATTCGATTCCAAGGTAATTGCCAAGTTTAATTCTATCTTCAATTAGGTCGCAGCCGTAAACTTTGAATCCCATTGCCTTTATTCCCTCTCCCATAAGAAGTCCGATAGAACCAAGTCCGACTACAAGTACTTTATCTCCATCAATAAGTTTGCATCGTTTTATTGCACGAATGCAGCAGCCTAAAGGTTCATAGAAAGAGATTTCTTCATCAGTTATTCCGTTTGGAATTTTATGTGCAACATTTTTTAAATGTTCTTCTGATACAAAAACTTTTTCGCTGAATCCGCCTGGGACTATATTTGTTTTTTTGAAATGCTCACACATTGAAACATTTCCGTGCTTGCAATAAATACAATTTCCGCAAGGTATATGGTGCGAAGTTACTATTTTATCTCCGACTTTGAAATCAGTATCAGAATTAATTTTAAGAATTTCTGCAACTATTTCATGTCCTAAAACTGAGCCGTTATGTACAATTTTTTCTCTGAATTTTACTATATCAGAACCGCACAATCCGCAGCCAATCACCTTTACGATTGCACCTTTTAGTCCGTCTAATTTAATATCTTCAGATTCTTTTATAATAATTTTGTCATTTTCTACTTGTGCTGTTTTCATTGAATTCCTCTTTTTGTCTTTATAATTGGAGACTTATGCCCTCTTTTTAACACTCCTCATGTGAGGAGACTGTTTTTATTTTCCGGATAAAAAGTAATCAGCCTTTTAGCCTTGCAAATTTAGTATTTGCATAGAAATATTTTAGGATTTGATATCCGTTATATCCTCTTTTTGCTAAATTATTAGCGCCATGCTGGCTCATGCCAACACCGTGCCCGTTTTTTTTGACTCCGTCATCATATGACGGAACTGATTTTAGAAAAGGCAAGTCGCTTGTCCAAACCTGGCTTCCTGTATTTGTTTTTCCTCCTGCTGAAGCTGAATAGTATGCAGGAACAATTTTTCCCTGACATACAAGAACGATTCCTTCTGTTTCTTCAACCGCTTTATTTGTTAGTTTTGTCTCTGCGCTTGCTCCGCCGTATGCTTGATCTTCAGGCGTATCTTTGAGGTCGTATCCGTATTTTGCACGTTTTCCCATATTTGCAACAGCATAACTTCTTGCTGCGATTGCTTGAGCTTTATGGGCTTCGTGTTCCCAACCCGGCGGCATTTCTGACGGAACAACTCCTTTTATGTAAGGCTCAAGCGGAATATCATTCATAACGGTCAAGCTGCCGCCATCGTTAATAACTTTGAAATGACCTCTGTACCATTTACGTTTAACGCTGACAAAGCCGTTTTCTTCAGGTTTTATTACTATTTTATCAGTTTTAATTTTCTTATATTCACCGTCAACTTTTATTGCAATCATACCTTTATAGGGTTTAAATTCATAGCCTTTCATTTTTTCCATTATAAAAATAAGCTTGTTGGTATTACAGTCAATTATTTCAGCTTGAGTTGAGGCGCCGATAAATGTTCTGTTAACATGAGTTTGCAGCCCAATTTTTATTGCAAAACAAGGCATTATACAAAATAATAAAACAATCAATAGCACTAAAGCTCTTTTTATCCCCATAGTGATTATTATACCCTAAAAGTTTTTTGTTATATAATTAATTGAGCGAATATAAATTGGAGAAAAGATAAATGAGTAAATATTTGTTGGAAGTCGGAGTAGAAGAATTACCTTATAAATTTATTCCAATGGCGATTTCACAGTTAAAATCAGGGTTTGAAGCATTTTTGCAAAATAATAATGTTAGTTTTTCAAATATAAAAGTTATGGCAACTCCTCGAAGATTGGCGGTTGTTGTGGATGGTTTATCCTCATCTCAGCCTGATGTTGAAAAAGTTGTTAAAGGGCCTATTGCGACAGTTGCTTTTGATGAAAATAAAAACCTTACAAAAGCAGGTGAAGGTTTTGCAAATAAAAACGGCGTTTCTAAAGATGATTTGTACTTGGAAAACAACTATGTTTGGGCAAAGATTTCGGTAAAAGGTAAAAATACAAAAGATTTACTTCAAGAAAATGTCCCTCAAATATTTTCTAAACTTCAAGGTCCTCACTTTATGAGATGGGGAAACAATGATGTTAAATTTTCTCGTCCGATAAGGTGGGTTCTTTCTATCCTTGATTCTGAAGAAGTTAAGATAAAGATAATTGATAAAGAGTCTTCAAATTACACAAACGGGCATCGTTTTTCAAAACAAAATATAGTAATCAATAATCCTGATGATTATGTTGATAAATTAAGAGAGGCGCATGTTATTGTTGATCAGGATGAAAGAAAAGCAAAAATTCTTGAACTTACAAAAATTGAAGCAGATAAATTAAATGCGATAACAAAAATTTCTGATGACTTGTTGGAAGAAGTTACTTTTATATGTGAATATCCGGTTGCGGTTACATGCGATTTTGATACTGCATATCTTACAATTCCGCAAGAAGTTGCAGTTACCGTTATGGAAACTCATCAAAGATACTTTGCTTTGTACGAAAAGAGCGGAAAACTTATCAATAAGTTTGTAACAATAACAAACTATATAGGTAATGAGTTTGAAAATATAAAAGCCGGAAACTTGCGTGTTATAAAGGCAAGACTTGATGATGCCGTGTTCTTCTTTAATGAAGATACCAAAAAACCTTTGGAATCATATGTGGAAAATCTTAAGGGTATGACATTCCAAAAGGGCATGGGCTCTGTTTATGATAAAACACAACGTATAATTAAGCTTTCTGAAAAAATTGCATCAGAGCTGGGTGTAAATAAGCCATCCGTAAAAAGAACCGCTGAACTTTGCAAAGCTGATTTGGCAACAAATTTGGTATTTGAGTTTACTGAACTTCAAGGTTTTATCGGTGCGGACTATGCCCGTGTATGCGGAGAAGATGAAGGTGTTCAAAACGGCATCAGAGAACACTATTTCCCTCTAAATGCCGATTCCGAAACAGCAAAATCAGAAGAAGGTCAAATTGTTGGTATAGCTGATAAAATTGATACAATTTGCGCAGTATTTGCAGCAGGCAAAAAACCAACAGGTTCTTCAGACCCTCTGGGTGTAAGACGTGCTGCTTTAGGTATTATAAAGACAATTTTGGAACATAATTTGAAACTGGATTTGTCAAAACTTATTGATACAACGATAGCTCTTTTACCGGTGCAAGCTGATGTTAAGTCTGAAGTTGAAGAATTCTTTGTTCAGAGATTAATTATTTTCTTAAATGCAGAATATTCAAAAAATGTACTGGAGGCATGTTCATCCAACCATCCTTGTAAAGATTTGTGCGACTACGTATTGAGGGTTAAAGCAGTATCAACATTAAATGATGAAAAATTGGTAGAGAATGCAAACCGTGTTTTGAGAATCTTAAAAGACGAAATTTCAGGTGATGTTCAAGAAAATTTGTTTGCAGAACAAGCTGAAAAAGACTTATATAAAGCGATTCAGGATGTTAAATTCAGCGGTGATTATGCCAAATATTTGAACGATTTAGTCGAAATAAATCCTGTTGTAACGAAGTTCTTTGATGATGTTCTTGTCATGGATAAAGATGAAAATATTAAAAATAACAGGTTAAGACTCTTGAACTGTTTAAAAAATAAGTATATACTATTAACAGATTTCTCTAATTTGTAAACAAATGTTACAGTTTTAAAAAAAACAAGCAATTTTTGGCTTGACGAAACTTTAATATAGTACAAAGTGAAGGTAGTAAAATTAAATAGTAAAAAGAGGTCGTTATGTTTAACCTTAAATTTTTAAAATCACTAAAAGAAGCATTAGATACAAAAGCTAACCTTGTAGCGTTTTCTAATTCTCAGTCATTAAAAAGAGAAGACTATATACAATCACTATCAAGTAATGAATTAAGAATAAAAGCTGACGAACAAAGGCTGGAAGCAATGGTCAGACAACAATTGAAGGAAGAATTCCCAAATATTGAGAAAAGTTCTTCATACGACTTATTGGTAGACGCAGTCATCCATAACTACAAGTCAAAACAGCTTCAAGCCACAGATGATGCAGAAATAACAGAATAGCCATCATCAATCATTACTTAAAAACAAAGCGACGAGTACAAGGTTTAATCCAAGGCTCGTTTTTTGTTGTAAATTTAGTTAGCTGAAACTCCGGTTTAAATAAACTGACTTAACATGACAATAAAGATTAATTGATTATTCTTCAAAATCTAACAAATCTTTTGGTTTTACTCCAATTACCTTAGCAATTATTTTTAATTTGGACAACGTTATATCTGTTCTTGCTGTTTCTAACATTGATACCAAAGAACGTGAAATACCCTCAACGTTTAGAAAATCATCTTGTTTGATTCCATGTTCTTTACGTATAGTTTTTAAATGTTTTGCAAACTTTTGTAAATATTTTTTGTCCACACAATAATTATCAGCTATACTGATAATTATACAATCAGTCACACTGACAAAAATTCAAATCTACATACTCAACTAAAGATAGAAAATCTAATTATCAAAATCGGTTTTATATTTGTAATCTTTAAATAAATCTGTCAAAGGTATATCTAAAGTATGAGCGAGACGGATTAATGTAGAAAACTTAAAGTCAACTTGCGCATTTTCTATTCTGCTTAATGTTGCAGAAGTGACTCCGCCTCGTTGAAAAGCGATACGGTTTAAAGAACTTGACTTTTGCTTCCTTAATTTTTTTACAAGTTTACCAAAATTAATTAAATTTTCTACTTCTGAGTGTTGCATATATGTAATGATATAAAGTTCATACATTTATATCATTACACGCATGTAATAGTTCTATAATATGATTTTAGGTTTTTAAAATGACAATTAAAAAAATTAAAAATGAATATGCGAATTTTATAGACTCTCTTTTTTGTACATATGATGCGTTAGAGACGTTAAAAAAGGATATAACTGATATTTTGTATACTAAAAAATCAAAAAATTATACTGAAGAGTTTCTTTATGAACTCGAATGTAATTTGCTTTATGTAGAAAATTTCTTTTATTCAATTGATAATATTGTTGATGAAATATACTGTAATAAAGTTTTTGAAATAGATGAAAACAAAGTTGTTAAAAAAGCTAAAAATAACTTATTAATCTTGCCGACAGTATCTGATGAAACAATATACATTAATCCTGATGATAGGTTAGATTGGCATTAGTAATATTTTTAATACTTTTTTACTCTTCTTCCACGCTAAGAACCGCCATGAATGCTTCTTGCGGTACTTCAACTCGTCCGATTGCTTTCATACGTTTTTTACCTCGTTTTTGTTTTTCCAAAAGTTTACGTTTACGTGTTATGTCGCCGCCGTAGCACTTATCGAGTACGCTTTTGCGCAGAGCTTTAATGTTTGTTCTTGCAATTACCCTTCCGCCTATTGCAGCTTGAATCGGGACTTCAAAC
>JAFVAR010000042.1 GCA_017480425.1 bacterium
ATCTGTTCAAGCAATTTATGTTCCTGCAGATGACTTGACAGACCCTGCTCCTGCTACAACATTCTCACACCTTGATGCCTCAACAGTATTGTCCCGTCAAATTGCATCATTGGGTATTTACCCTGCAGTTGACCCGCTGGCATCAAATTCAAGAGTTTTGGATCCGAATATCATCGGGGAAGAACATTATGAAGTTACAAGAAAAGTTCTTGAAATTCTTCAAAAATATAAATAGCTTCAAGATATTATCGCACTTCTTGGTATGGATGACTTGTCTGATGAAGATAAAGAAACTGTTAACAGGGCTCGTAAAATTCAGAGATTCTTGTCACAACCTTTCTTTGTTGCGGAGCAATTCTCAGGCATTTCGGGTAAATATGTAAAATTAGAAGATACCATAAGAGGCTTTAAGGAAATTATTGAAGGTAAACACGACAGCCTTCCCGAACAAGCTTTTTACATGGTCGGTACAATAGAAGAAGCGGTAGAAAAAGCCAAAACACTTTCTGAATAGTTGAATGACAAAGTGATTGAATAATGAAGTGAATTTAATATGAAACTAAAAATAATAACACATGAGAAAACAGTTTTTGACAGTGAAGTTGATGAGCTTGTACTTCACACTACGAATGGTCAAGTTGGTATTTTAAAAGACCATATACCACTTACAACATCTTTAGAAATCGGTGTTACCAAAGCAAGAATAGGTGATAAATACAGATATTTTGCAACAATGGGCGGAATTTTTCAATTTAAAGAAAATAATGCAACAATACTGACAGATGTCTGTGAGGACAGCGATGATATCGATGTTGCAAGGGCAAAAGCTGCAAAAGAAAGAGCACAGGCAAGACTTGCCGATACGAATGCAAATATTGATGCTCAAAGAGCACAAGCCGCTTTAGCAAGATCTTTAGCCAGACTGCAAGCTGCTTTACAGAAAGGAAACTAAAATGAAAAAGTATTTTGTTGTTATGATGCTTATAATAGCTTCTGCAGTAGTTATTGCCGACGATTCAAAATTTGCATATTCGCTGAAAAATTGTACTTCATTTACTGAAAGCGGAAATGTCCAAACTGAGGGCATGAATGTTTCTTCAACGAAACAAATTGTTGGCTGGGAAAATAACAAATGTGTATACAAAGAGATTGTAAACTTCAACGGAATGAATGTTACGACAACTTGCCGTTTTACTCAGCCGCAAATAAACGAAATTATATCAGTTATGAATGCATATAACCTTGTTCAACAGTATTCTCACGACAGTATTGATACATCAAGCCTGGATGCAGTAAAAAACAACCCTGTAGTAAAAGTATGGAACAAGTATTTGCAAGACAGTTCCGTATGCACACTTTCCGGACTCAAATAATTAAATGCTTAAGCAAACTCGGTTTCGTCCTGACTCTTTAGCTTCATAAAGAGCCTTATCAGCACGCTCAAATAATTCTTCGCCTGATTCCGACGAATTAAATTCAGCAAGCCCCATACTGATGGTTACGCCGATTGATTTTGTTTCAATTCCTTCAACATCAATATTTATAGGAGTTTCTTCGACGGATTTTCTTAAACGTTCACCTACAACTTTAGCTTCATCTATATGAGTATAAGGAAGAAGAACCGCAAATTCTTCTCCGCCGTACCTTGCAGGAATATCAGATTCACGCAAGGCGGACTTTATTATAGATGCAACTCCTCTTAATACTGCATCACCACTTGCATGCCCGTATGTATCATTAACTTTTTTAAAAAAGTCTATGTCTATCATCATTGCACACAGCGGATTATTTTGTCTTTTGGTAGTTGCAATTTCTTGATTCAAACGAATTTCAAATTGACGTCGGTTATTTAAATTTGTAAGAGCATCTATTGTTGCATATTGCAATATTTTAGAATATGCATTAGCCCTGTTTATTGTAATTGCAGACTGTCTTGTCAGCTGTTCCAAATAGCTGATATCCCGTTTTGATAAATTATCAAGTGTACTTCTTGCAACTATACATCCGGTAATTTCTCCTTCTGAAATAAGCGGAAATGCTCCTATTTTATTATTGCTTGTAAGTATGTATTCTGTTTCAGGAGTCAACTCTTTTAATGCTTCATATATCCTTTCATCTTTGCAAGCCTTTGGCCAAACAAGATTAAATGCATCATCTTGCTTTAAAAATACATAAATCAAGTGGTCAGAAATAAATCTGTCAAGCATTTCACCAATTAACGGTACAATATAATTTAATTCATACTGTGTTTCTATGATTTTTGCAATATTTTTCATAGAATCATGAAATTCAACATTAATTTTTGACTGTTCATCAAGAATAATATTTTGAATTTTTAATGAAATTTGTGAAGCAAGAATTTTCATAAGACATAAAAATTCCATGTTAACGGATGTATTTTCTTCAAACTCCATATTAACGAGCCCGAATACATTGTTATTTTTAATTATCGGCATTGAAAGAGATTCAATTTTTATTGTTATATCACCGATTACAGATGGTAATTTGTACGCTTTAGAATTTATAACAAAATCCTCTTCTTTTAGATTTTCAAAATCCTTATACAAAATAGATTTGTCATCTATAATACACCATCCCAAAGCACAGTCTCGCATTGTATTTGTAACATTGTCATATACGCATATCTTAATTGTTTTAAGACTGCACATATCACGGAGTAAATTTTGCAATTTTGAAATTAATTCTTCTGTATTGTTTGACGTTGTCAGCACATCTGCAGCATTTGATAAAAAATGAAGATCTTTACTATCCATCAGAATTCATCATCCTCCGCTCTTTTAAATGTATCTTTGCCGGCGCAGGTTTTAAGGTTTTTAAGCATAGCTTTGTCAAAATCATCATCAGCTACAATTCTTCCGTTCACATAAGTAAAACTTGAACTGCCTATTGGAGAATCCGTTAGTTTTGTAGTACCGAATTCACCGCTTGTCATAAATTTTCTTGATACTTCATTTAGTAAATTAAATATATATGCCGTCTGTAATCCTGAATCATCTGCTGATTCAGTTATCAGTTGAGCCGCTTTAGTCAGTTCATTCATTGACTCTCTGTAATGCTGCGTGTGCCTCAGAAGAACAGCTAAATTGTAATGTCCTTCAAACTTCATAGGATTAATTTCTATAGCTTTACAGTAATCCAGTCCGGCTTTATTATATTCCCCTCTGAGATGATGAGCAACCGCCCTGTTATAAAATACATCATAGTTCTTTTTTAATATTTTAGCGGCATCTGTGTACGCATCAATTGCTTCTCCAAGGAATTGATATGCCTGATGTTTCTTTTCTAAAGGCAAAAACATTGCTTTTTGTTTATATGCAACGCCTTTATTATAATGAGCAATTCCACGGTTTCCCTTTATGCTTTTTACATTACTGTAAACAAAAGGAATCCAAAGATTGAATAATTTTATATCAGGAATAGTGTCGAATTGTTCAATTGCTTCATCAAAAAAACCCAAATCTTCCGAGTAAACTATTCCGAGATTCATTCTTGCCATAACGAATTTTGGATTATATTTTATTGCATTTTTATAAGCGTCAACCGCAGAATAGTAGTCTTCATAGACTGCATAAATATTTCCCAGATTATACCAAGCTTCATAATGTCCCGGATGAAGACTCAAACCTTTTTTATAATACTCAAGAGTCTTTGACATATTATCTTGTGAGTATGCCTGATCGCCTTTATGGATATAGTACATACCTTTTGCCTTCATAAATTGTCTTTCAATCCAGCCGTGAAAAAAGTACCATATTAGCGCAAGAATGGCAATGAAAATTAATAACGAAAATAGTTTTTTGAAAAATCGTCTCATGCTACGAATGATTATACCATAAATTTCACCTAAATAGTAGCGTTAAACCTATTTTTCGATAACAGGCTCTTTAGTATCTTTATTAACCGTTGGAGAAAGTCCTTTTATTGCAAACGGTTTTGCAAAATAAATTGCACTGAGACCTGTAAAAATTGCGCTTGCTATGTTTGTGCAAGTTTTTACAGCTTTCCATTTTGATGGCAAAACATTTGCAATCATCATCAAACTGCTTCCTATCATAAGAAGTATATATGCTTTAAAAATTCCTCTGGGAACCGCAACGCAATCTTCTACATCTCTTGGATTTTTTACATTATCAGCAATAATATCAATAAATTCCCGTTTTTGAGAAGTTGCATTGCAGAATATTGGTGCTTTTTGTATTTTTGTTACTTGCATAATACTAATATTAAAACACGTAAATATTATTTTTGCGCATCAAATCTTGTTTAAATCATGCTTTATTCGTGATACAATTCGATTATGACAAAATCAGAAATCAATATGATAAATACTGCTGATGTTAATATTGATGACTTAACACCTGCAATGCAAAAGTTTTTGGAAATTAAAAGAGAAAATCCTGATTGCTTGCTTTTGTATAGAATGGGAGATTTCTACGAAACTTTTTTTGAAGATGCATCAGTAATGTCCAGAGAATTGGAATTGACACTAACAGGAAGAGAATGCGGGAAATTGGGCAGAATCCCGCTTGCAGGAATTCCTGCAAAAGCTCTTGACGGATATCTTGAAAAACTTGTTGCAAAAGATATAAAAGTTGCAATTTGCGAACAGTTAGAAGACCCTAAGACAGCAAAAGGTGTTGTTAAAAGAGGCGTTGTAAGAATAATTACTGCGGGTACTATAATAGAAAGCAACTTCCTTAACCAGAATAACAACAATTACATATGTGCAGTCTTCAAAGAAAAGGATAAGTGGGGCTTTGCATATACGGATATATCAACAGGAGAATTCAAGGCATCGCAATTTGATTATGAAACTTTGCTTACAGAACTTGTAAGAATTCAACCGGCTGAAGTAATAGCTCCGGCTAAAAAGCTTAAAATAGAACCTTTTCAAATTGTTCCGGAAGAAACTGTTGATTTGCCTGACGAAATAATTAAAATGTACAATTGCTCAAAAGTACCGGAAAAGGTTTTTGAAAAAACATTTGCTGAAAATAATTTAAAACAAGTTTTTAAGCTCACATCACTGGAGTCTTTAGGATATGACAGCTGCCCTTTAGGTTTTAGAGCCGCTGCCGGTGTTTTAGCTTATATATGGGAAACTTTAAAAGAAGGATTTCCGAAATTTGAGAGGATTGAACCTTATGAAATCTCACAATTTGTATCTTTAGATTCGGCCACAATAAAAAATCTGGAATTAGTAGAAACAATGCGGGATAAAAACAAATACGGTTCATTATTATGGGCAATTGACAGAACTAAAACAAACATGGGAGCCCGCCTTTTAAGGTCATGGATTTGTCAGCCGCTAAAAGATATTTCAAAAATCAAATATCGCCAGAGTGCAGTAAAGCTCCTATTCGATAATCCTTCTATGCGCTATGAAATTGAAAACCAATTAAGGAATATTTATGATATTCAAAGATTATCAACAAAATTAAGTAATTCATCCGCAAATCCAAGAGATTTCTTGGGGCTTAAGCTTTCTCTATCTGTACTTCCAGATTTGGTAGGCACAGCGAAATCATTAGGTTTGGACATATTCAATTCTATAGAAGATAAAGTTTCAATGCTTACTGAATATTCAGATTTGATTGAACGTACAATAAAAGAAGATGCCCCGAATTCCGTCAAAGAAGGCGGACTTATTAAAGAAGGAGTAAATTCGGAACTCGATTACCTTCGTGACCTTATGTACAATGGTGAAAGCTGGTTAAGAGAATTTGAACAGAAAGAAAAAGAACGAACTGGAATAAACACTTTAAAGGTTGGATACACCAGAGTTTTTGGGTATTATATCGAAATTACAAATTCAAATTTAGGAAAAGTTCCGCCTGACTATGTCAGAAAACAAACTCTCACCGGCGGTGAAAGATTTATAACGGAAGAACTGAAAAAACACGAGGATGAAGTTCTAACAGCTCAAATAAAATCAAATGATTTAGAATATAAACTGTTCTGCGATTTTAGAAATTATTCAAAAGAATTTGTTTCAATGATTAGAGAAACCGCAGACTGTATCTCAAAACTGGATGTATACACATCTTTTGCAATTGCAGCTGCTGAAAACAACTACACTTGTCCTAATGTTAATGAAAGCGGTAATTTTATAGTAAAAAATGGACGTCACCCTGTGTTAGAACAGGTTTTACCCCTTGGAACGTATGTTTCAAATGATATAGAATTATCAACTGAAGATGATTCAAAGACATTATTTATGATACTTACAGGCCCAAATATGGCCGGCAAATCAACTTATATGCGCCAAAATGCACTTATTGCGATACTGGCTCAAATAGGTTCTTATATTCCTGCAGACCATGCGGAAATCGGAATAGTCGATAAAATTTTTACAAGAGTCGGAGCAAGTGATGATTTAACATTGGGCAAATCAACATTCATGGTGGAAATGACCGAAACTGCTTGTATTTTAAACAATGCTACAGAAAGAAGCCTTGTGCTTATTGATGAAATAGGCAGAGGAACAAGTACATATGACGGTGTAGCAATAGCTTGGGCTGTTGCGGAATATATTGCAAACAAGATTAAAGCACGTTGTATTTTTGCAACTCACTATCATGAACTTAATGTTATGACAAAAACTTATCCTCAAATTAAAAATTACAGAATTACTATAAGTGAAGAAAACGGAGAAATTCATTTCTTAAGAAAAATAGTCCAAGGCGGAGCCAGCAAAAGTTACGGAATTCAGGTCGCAAAAATGGCAGGACTTCCAAGTAGTGTTATTATACGTTCAGAGGAGTTAATGAGTAAGATGCAGAAAGATTTTTCAAAAAATCTTTCAACACGCAGAAAGATTTCTGACTCAAATATGGAAGATATAACTCCTCAACTGAATTTGTTTTAATTAAAAATGGGGTAATGTATTATGCCTGAGAAAAAAAGAATATTAATAGTAGATGACGATACTGAAATAAGAGATTTGTTAGAGTTTGATATATCGTCAAGCGGATATTTTACCGATACGGCTTCTGATGGTATGGAAGGATTGAATAAAGCACTTAACAATAAATACGATTTAATTTTGCTTGATGTAATGATGCCAAAAATGAACGGCTTTGACGTTTGTAAAAATATTCGTCAGGCAAAAATTAATGTTCCGATTTTGATGCTTACTGCTAAAGGTACAATCGGCGATAAGACAAGCGGGTTTGATAGCGGCGCTGATGATTATTTAGTAAAACCGTTTGATATACAAGAGGTTTTGTTAAGGATTCGTGTGCTGTTAAGAAGAAATCAGCCCCAAATAGAAACGTTGACTTCTAATGAAATTCTTGAGGCGGGTGATATTGAGATATTGCCTGATACATTAGAAACAGTTATTTTAAACAAGCGTTTAAAACTTACTCCAACAGAATTTGAGATATTGTATTGCCTGTTGCAGCATTTTAACAAACCGGTTACACTTGCAACTTTACTGGAAGAAGTTTGGGGATATAGTAGTGATGAGGATGTCAGAATGCTGAGAGTTCACGTAGGCGCTCTCAGAAACAAGATTGAACCGGATTCAAAAACTCCAAAATATTTGCACACTGTCACAAATGTCGGCTACAAGCTGACTCCGTTTGGGGAGTAGTTGTATGGTACAATTTTTTTCTAAAAGACGCCTAAAAATAGCGGAACAAATTATTGTTGTAAGTTTTTTTGCCGTTTTAATTCCAATGACTGTCAGCGGATTCATAATAAATAATATCAATCAGCAGTCCAATCGTGCACAACTACGTTCCGCAGCAGTAATGATTGCAAATATAGTTTCGGAAGAAATTGATGTATTTGCTCATTCAATAGGAAACGAAATTACTCAAATTATTGCTACATTAGATTACCTGAATAATCCTGCACAAGAACAATATTATTTAGATAAAATGATAAAAAAGTTGCCGATATATAAAGAGCTTACAGTTGTTGATAAATCGAAATTGGAACTTTATAAAGCATACAACATCCGTGATAACTATTATGTGTATTACGAAGAAATGGATGACGGCAGATATTTAGTTGCAGTACTGGATATAGAAAGCTTGCATAAAAATCTGTTTAAAACTCTTCTGGAGGATAAGCGACAGATATATGTTGTTGCCGGAGAGAACAATGATTTAATAGCTTCAAGTAATTATTCCGAAGAAGGTTTTAAAACAAGTATGGCACAATTGCCTAAAAAATTAAAAGAAAATGAACCTGTTGTATACGGAGAGGTTAAAAATCAGCCGCTTGTTTATCTAAAAAAAACTAACCCCGATGCGACAGTAATAGTTAATACAACTAAAGCAATAAAGCGCAGGGCAATCGACTACAACAGGGATAAAATAATACTTTCAATCATAATTACAATGCTTACAATATTTTTTGTTGTAGGTCTTTATACATCATACCTGTATACAAATATTAGACAGCTTTTTAAGGCAATTATTGCGATATCAAAAGGAAACTATGAGCGCAGAATCCGTCTTTTGACTAATATATTTACTCCGTTTGAAATCGTTTTTCTTGGCACAGAGTTTAACCGAATGGTTAATCAAATTCACAAATCATACATACAGTTAAAAAAGAAAAACAAAGAGTTAAAACAACTTAACGAATTTCGTTCTAATATGATAGATACCGTAAGCCATGAACTCAGAACACCACTAACAAGTATACAGGGATACACTTCAAGGCTTTTGAGACAGGATATCAAAATAGATGAAGAAACTAAACAAAAATCCTTAAAAATTATCAAAAGACAATCAGAGCGACTAAAACGTATGATAGAAGATTTATTGGTTATTCCTGACATTGAAGGTGCAAGACTTAACGTAAATATTGCACCTGTACCGATTGAGGCAGTTATAGAAAATTCTATCCTTCTTGTAAAAAACGATACCGGTAAAGAAATCGTAAACAATGTAGAGGGTTGCACTACTGAAATACTTGCCGATATTGATAGAATAGAACAAGTCTTTGTTAACCTGATTGAGAATGCAATTAAATACTCTAAAGAAGATTCACCTATTACTTTGGATTATGAAATACGTGAGAACAAACTTATTATATCCGTAAAAAATGACTATGATGTAATTCCCAGAGAAAAACTTAAAACTTTATTTGATAAATTTACAAGAATAGATGATAAAACTACAAGAACGACAAGAGGCACCGGGCTTGGATTGTATATTGTAAAGGGACTCGTTGAAGCAATGAACGGTGAAATACGTTTATACTCAAATGAAGAAATCGGATTCTGCGTTAAGGTCTTTATGCCGATAGCGGAGAACATATAGGACGTTATTATGCAAAGATTACCTGAATATTTAAAACGACCCATTATTGACACAGAAAAGACAAAAACTGTAAGAAAAATTTTAAAAGACAAATGCCTAAATACAGTTTGCGACGGAGCAAGATGTCCGAATAAAAGTGAATGCTATTCGCATAATACCGCAACTTTCTTAATTATGGGAAATGTTTGCACCAGAAATTGCAAATATTGTAATATTTCATCAGCAAAACCGCTTCCGCTTGATAAAGAAGAACCAAAACATATCGCAGAAGCTATTAAAGAACTGAAATTAAAATTTGCGGTTATTACATCTGTTACTCGTGATGACTTACCAGACGGAGGAGCGGAACATTTTAAAAACTGCATTGAAGAAATCAGAAAATTATGTAACTCTAAAATAGAAATTTTAACGCCTGATTTTGGAATAAACAGAATTGGAACTTTTCCGCTTGATACAATTATAAAAGCTCATCCGGATGTCTTTAATCATAATATAGAAACAGTAAAGCGCCTATTTAAAACAGTACGTCCCCAAGGAAGTTACGATGTTTCAATCGAAGTTTTAAAATATATAAAAAAGAATTCCGATATTATAACAAAGTCCGGTTTGATGGTAGGACTAGGCGAAACTTACGATGAAATCGAAGAAACATTTGCAGATTTAAAAAGTGCCGGAGTTGATATAGTAACAGTAGGACAATATATACAGCCCTCAAAAGCACATCTTGAAGTTTGTAAATACTATACTCCCGAAGAATTTGAAACCTTGAAAGTTATTGCATCAAAAATCGGGATAAAAAATTATCAAATTTCTCCTCTCGTAAGAAGTTCTTATAAAGCGTTGCAGAGTTGGGAAAACGTGTCTTAGGAATGTACTTGTTAATACCCTCTGTTATTTTTTTAAAAAATCGGTTAGAATAAATAATATACATAAGAGAAGAGGGTTTAATAAATGCCACAGGTAGAAGATATTGTAAACGTAGGCTTTTCGCTCCATCAGGAAGGGAAATTAGAAGAAGCGGAAAATGCTTATCATGAAGCTTTAAGGCTGGATAATAAAAATGCGGAAGTTTATAATCTAATCGGCGTTTTAAAACTTCAGCAGGGAGAAGTTGATGAGGCGGTTGAGTATGTTGAAAGGGCTGTCGAAATATCCGCTCAATCATATTTTTACGAAACATTATTCCAAGCGTATATAAGACAGCAATCTTATGAAAAAATAATAAAAAATTCATCTTTTGTTTTAGAATTATTTAAGGATAATTTCACACTACTTTTTAACGTGGCATTAGCATATAAAAATTTACACCAAAACAAAGAAGCGATTAAATTTTATGAAAAAGCTTTGAATGTTAATCCAACATCATATCAGGCATGGTTTAATTTAGCAAATGTATACAGTATAGAAGCGGAAACAGAAAATGCATTATCTGCAATGCAAGTTTGTAAGAAATTAAGACCTAAAGACGGAGAAACAAGATATTTCTTGTCTTTAGCACTAATGCGTGTAAAAAATTATGATAAAGGCTTAAAATATTTTGAAAACAGAGTCAGCAAAGAAGTAGCATCAGCAGTACTAAAAAAGACATACCCTAATAAATTCAGGGAAGATAATGAATGGAAGGGAGAAAATATAAAAAATAAAACAATTCTTGTTTATTATGAAGCAGGATTTGGCGATGTTATTATGTTTTCAAGATATCTTCCTATTGTAAAAGACAGATGCAAAAAGCTCATTTTGATGGTACAAAAACCATTATCACCATTGATTATGGAAAACTTACACTTAGGAGTCGATGAAATTATTGATACATTTATTCCAGAAAGTAATATTGATTTTGACTGCCATTGTGCACTTCTAAGCCTTCCGTATGTTTTAAAATTAAAGAATGACGAAGTCTTTGCATATGCCAACGGATATTTAAAAGCTGACGACAAAAAAACAGAAGAATACAGAAAAAAATATTTTGATAATGACAAAATTAAAGTCGGTATAAAATGGCAGGGAAACACTTATTTTGACAAAGACAGGGTGATTCCGGCAGAAATGTTTAAACCGCTAATGAGTATAAAAAACACTCAATACTATTCTTTTCAAACATTTGAAGGTTCTGAAAATATTACAACTTTAGATGGCATTATTGATATAGGCAAGGATTTAATAGATTTTTCTCAAACAGCAGCAGCATTGAAAAACTTAGATTTAGTTATATGTAATGATACGTCACTTGCGCATCTTGCAGGTGCAATGAGAATCCCTTGCTGGATATTGCTGCCTTATGATGTAAATTGGCGCTGGCACACAGATTTGAGTGTCTGCGATTGGTACGAAAGTGTGAGACTTTTCCGCCAGAAATCAATTGGCGATTGGCAAAGCGTATTTGACGAAGTACTGAACGAAATGAAACCTTAAATATTTTATTTAAAATATTGTTTTAAATACTGACCTGTATACGAATTAGGATTTTTTGCAACTTCTTGCGGAGTACCGCAGGCAACTACTTCACCGCCCATATCTCCGCCTTCCGGACCTAAATCTATTATGTAGTCGGCAACTTTAATTAAATCCATATTATGCTCAATAATTAATATTGTATTTCCGCTATCTGCGAGTTGCTGTATGATTTTTATTAGTTTATCCAAATCATACCAATGCAGCCCTACTGATGGCTCATCAAGCAAATATAAAGTTTTACCGGTTGCACGCTTGTTAAGTTCGGAAGCCAGCTTTATTCTTTGGGCTTCTCCACCTGAAAGTGTTGTAGCGCTTTGTCCTAATTTAATATAGTCTAAGCCGACATCATTTAAGGTTTTAAGCTTGTTTGCAATCTGCGGAATATTTTCAAAAAATTCATATGCTTCTTTAACCGACATTTCAAGCACATCTGAAATTGTTTTGCCTTTGTATTTTACTTCCAATGTTTCGTTATTATAGCGCTTACCTTTGCAGACATCACACTTTACATAAACATCTGACAAGAAATTCATTTCGATTTTTAATACACCGTCACCTGCACAAGCCTCACAACGTCCGCCTTTTACATTAAAACTGAATCTTCCCGGCTTATACCCCCTCATTTTTGCTTCATTTGTTTTTGCAAATAATTCTCTTATCGGAGTGAATACATCTGTATAAGTTGCAGGATTGGAGCGAGGCGTTCTGCCTATTGGTGACTGGTCAATATCAATAATTTTATCAAGATGCTCAAACCCTAATATTTCTCCCACTCCTTGAGGTTTTGGTTTATTCTTTCTTAATTTATGTACTGCATATTCATAGATTAAATCCTGCATTAGCGTAGATTTACCGGAGCCTGAGACACCGGTTAAAACAACTATTTTCCCAAGCGGAATGTCAATATCAATATTTTTAAGGTTATTAAGATGAGCATTTCTTACTTGCAAAAATTCACCGTTACCTTCTCTGTGTTTTTTAGGAACAGGAATATTCCACTCCCCTGAAAGATATTTACCGGTAATAGAATTTTCGCTTGCTATTATATTTTCAATTCCTGCACCTTGAGCAATAATTTCTCCGCCGTTAACGCCTGCTTTCGGCCCTATATCAACAATGTAATCCGCATTACGTATAGTGTCTTCGTCGTGTTCAACTACTATGAGTGAATTTCCCATATTACGGAGTTTCATCAAAGTCTTTATTAATCTGTCGTTGTCCCTTTGGTGAAGCCCGATAGAAGGTTCGTCAAGCACATAAAGAACTCCGGACAGACCGCTTCCTATCTGCGTTGCAAGCCTTATTCTCTGAGCTTCTCCTCCAGACAGAGTTCCTGCCATACGTGAAAGATTCAAATAGTTTAATCCGACATCTATAAGAAATTTAAGCCTTGCACGAATTTCATCAAGAATTTGTTTGCCGATTTGCATTTGAAAATCAGTAAGCGTCAGATATAAATCCGTTATAAATTCATACTCTTTATCAATAGACATTGTGCAAAATTCATGAATGTTTTTGCCATTAATTTTTACAGCCAGTGGAAATGGTTTAAGCCTTGCTCCGCCGCATTTTTCACACGGAGTTGTAACCATGTATTTTTCGATTTCAGCTTTCCAATATTCACTGTCAACATTATAGTGCTTCATCAAAAACGGTATAACTCCGATAAATTTTTGTAAAGTGTTTCTGTACCTGTGACTGCCGAACTCTCTTATTCTCATCGGAATTCGTTCCTCAGAACCATATAATAGTATATCTTGATGCTCTTGAGGCAGTTCTTCAAAAGGTATATCGTAGTCTATATTATATGCTGATTTTACCGCACTTAACACATCGTCATAATATGATGTGGCAGATTTACTCCAAGGATATATTGCGCCTTCATTAACAGACTTACTCCTATCAGGTACAACCAAATCCGGATCGATTCTAAAATCAACACCTAAACCGTCACACTTATCACAAGCTCCGTAAGGTGCATTAAAAGAAAATATTCTGGGTGTTAATTCTTCAAAACTCAAGTTGCAATCAGGACAAGCCAGTTTTTCGCTATATACAATTTCTTCTCCTCCGACTACATCTATATTGGTTACACCGTCAGCTTTTTTCAACGCAATCTGAACACTGTCTGCGATTCTCGATTTTGCTTCTTCTTTGACAACAACTCTATCAATAACTACAGATATAGTATGCGTTTTTGTTTTTGCAAGACTAATTTCGTCTTCATCAAGATTGTAAATATCACCGTCGACTTTTACACGTACAAACCCTTCTTGCCTTAATTCTTCAAACAGTGACTGATATTCTCCTTTTTTTCCCTTTATAATCGGCGCCAAAATTTGGATTTTAGTTCCTTGCGGCAAACGTAATATACCTGAAACAATTTCATCGATGGTTTGAGGTTTAATAGGCTTGCCGCATTTCGGACAATACGGAGTTCCGACTCTTGCGTATAAAAGTCTTAAATAATCATATATTTCAGTAACAGTACCGACTGTGGAACGAGGGTTATTACTTGTTGATTTTTGGTCAATTGAAATTGCGGGTGTTAGGCCGTCAATATAATCAACATCAGGCTTATCCATTTGACCTAAAAATTGTCTTGCATATGTAGAAAGACTTTCAATATAACGTCTTTGCCCTTCCGCAAAAATCGTATCAAAAGCAAGTGAACTTTTTCCGGAACCGGAAACACCGGTAAAAACAACAAGTTCATTTTTAGGAATCTCCAACGATACATTTTTTAAATTATGTTCTCTTGCGCCCTTAATAGTAATCTTTTCTGTCATAATCAAATTATATCACGGGGATATGCGTAAGACAAAAACTGTAAATGGTTTATGATATAATATTTACAGAAATTAAAAAGGAGGGGATATATGCAAGAAGCGGCAATAAGAGTGGTGGATAAAATAAATTCGCCCGAGGATGTTAAAAAACTTAATTATGAAGAAATGAATCTTTTAGCATCAGAAATTAGAGATTTAATAATAAAGAAAGTAAATGCAGTCGGCGGGCACTTCGGCCCAAATTTGGGTATTGTTGAAACTACAATTGCAATGCATTATGTATTCAATTCTCCTGTTGACAAGATTGTATTTGATGTTTCTCACCAATGTTATCCGCACAAAATTCTGACAGGAAGAAAAGAAGGATTTACAAATCCTGAAACATATCATAAATACACAGGTTATACTGCTCCGGAAGAAAGTGACCACGATTTATTTAAAGTCGGTCACACATCAACGTCTATAAGCCTGGCAACAGGCTTAGCCAAGGGGCGTGACATTATTGGAGGAAAAGAAAACATTATAGCTCTGATAGGTGACGGTTCCTTAACCGGAGGGGAAGCTCTTGAAGGCTTAAATAACGCAGCTGTACTCGGAAGCAATATTATAATAGTCATTAATGATAATGACATGTCTATTGCCGAAAACCAAGGCGGGATTTGTGAACATCTTACTAAATTGAGAAATTCAAACGGCAAAACAGAAGATAATTTCTTCAAGTCATTAGGTTTTGAATATCACTATGTTTCTGAAGGGCATAATATAGAAAAATTAATAGAGACATTCTCACAAGTAAAAGATACCGACCATCCGGTAATAGTTCATATTCATACTTTGAAAGGAAAAGGATTTGAGCCGGCAATGATTAACAAAGAACCGTTCCACTGGATATTGCCCGGGACTCTTGACCGATTGAATGATACACCTGCTCTGTCCGAAGAAGATTATAATTCACTTACAAAAGACTATTTGCTCAAAAAAGTTTCCGAAGGTATGCCAATAGTGGCAATAAATGCGGCAACTCCAGGAGTATTCGGATGGGATAAAACATTTAGAGAAAAAATGGGTTCACACTACGTTGATGTAGGTATTGCAGAGCAGCAGGCAGTTGCAATGGCATCCGGTATTGCAAAACGTGGCGGGAAAGCAGTTATGGGAGTTATGAGTTCATTTATCCAGAGAACATATGACCAATTATCTCAAGACTTAGCTCTTAACAACAGCCCTGCAACATTACTTGTATTCTGGGGCGGTATCAGCAGTGCAGACGCTACACATTTGTGCACGTTTGATATTCCTCTGGTAAGTAATATTCCAAACATTATTTACCTTGCTCCTACTTGCAAAGAAGAGTATCTTAAAATGCTTGATTTGTCTGTTAAACAAAATGATTATCCTGTTGCAATACGTGTACCTATGGAATTAATATCTACAGGAGAAGAAGACAATACTGATTATTCAGTTTTAAATAAATTCCAATTAAAAGAACAAGGTGAAAAAGTTGCAATAATAGGTCTTGGCTCATTCTTTGAAAAAGCAAAAGAACTTAAAGAAACATTAAAGTCAAAAATGGGTATTAATGCTACATTAATTAATCCAAAGTTTATAACAGGGTTGGATAAAGACTTGCTTAATAACTTAAAAGCAAACCATAGTCTGGTAGTTACATTAGAAGATGGTGAATTAGACGGCGGTTTCGGAGAAAAAATAACAAGATTTTATGGAAATTCTGATATGAAGGTTCTTAATTACGGAGCTTTAAAAGAATTTACTGACAGAACACCGCTCGAAGAATTGTACCAAAGATATCATTTAACATCAGAACTTATAATTGATGACATTCAACAAATATTGTAATAAATTGAAATATACAAAGCGCTGAGAGAGCTTTTTGCAATCTCAGCACTTTTAATTTGACTTTTTAGCTAAAATAAAATATTCTAAACTTATATAAAAAATTTGGAGGTTTTAATGAAAAGATTAGTTCCTGCATTTAAAGATGACAATGACAGAATGATACTTGTATTAATGATGGTTTGCTCTTTATTTTTGCTTATTTTATCACCCATAATTGTTATTTTTGGTTTAAAAGATAAAGTTAGTGACGGAACAATGGAAATTTCAAAAGCATTTTTTAATTTTGAATTAATGATGCTCTTAATTTCTCTTTTATTTATGGTTCCGATAATAGGATGGCTTTTGGCAGTAATTTTAGCTCCGCTAATGGTTATTCTGAATGTAATAGTAGTTGTAATTAACCTTTGCGCAGTTGCAAAAGGCGGAGAATTAAAAGTTCCTGTCTGGTACGAGTTTATATAATTCTATAAATCAAAATCGTCTTAAACTCTTTGTAACAGTTTACGAAGAGCGAAATTCGTGTTAAAATGTTATTATGAAATCAGTAAAAGAAGTATCGGTAGAATCTAAGATTCATAAAAGATTGCAAGATTACCCAATTTGCATTGAACTTATAAATTATTTGTTTAATGATGCAGAACTCCAAGAAATGCAAGATTATGCAAATAACGTTTCAATAAAACGTCTCGGGTACAATGACCATGGCCCTGTTCATATGAGACAGGTAACGGCTAATGCAATCAAAATGCTGAATATATTGCATGAATCCGGCATAAAAACATCATTAGAAGCAGAAGAAATCGGCTGCTTTGAAGACAGCATGTGTGCAATTATTCTTGCAGGTTTGATGCACGATTTGGGTATGATGATAGGACGACAAGGACACGAAGAAATGTCTGTAACCTTAGCTAAACCTATTATTGAAAGAGCCCTTATGCACATATTACCTGATAATTTGCACAGAAGGACCATAATTAAATCCGTTGCAATTGAAGCAATAATCGGACACATGTCATCAAGAAAAATTCATTCGACAGAAGCAGGAATTATTCTTATTGCAGACGGATGCGATATGACAAAAGGCAGAGCAAGAATTCCTCTGGCACTTAATACAACACCAAAAGTAGGCGATATTCATAAATATTCAGCAAATGCAATAAACCGAATCGGTATTCATCACGGAGAAAAGAAACCTATAAGAATTGATATTGAAATGTCAGGTGATGTAGGATTCTTCCAAATTGAAGAAGTTTTATTAACAAAAATCGACGTAAGCCCTGCAAAACAATATGTTGAACTTTATGCCGGTGTTGAAGGCGAAGAAGCTAAGTGCTATCTGTAATATTATAGATTAGTTGTATAAATACTTTAAGCTTTCCATCAAGTCTAATTCACTATCTTGTCTGAAGTTTTTTGCGTCTTCTGCAAGCTCTGTATTTTTTGAGACTGCTTCAAGAAGTATTTCTATGCCTTTTAGCCTGTTCGTTCTTATATCTCTGCATATACAACCGCTTGTCGGTACAAAACCTGCTCTTACAGAAGCACTTAATCCTGCAAGATTTGCTTCAACTTCTCTTATGTCATTTTGATATTTAAATAAATTTGCACTCCCGTCTTGTTTCCAATAATTATTTTGTGAAATAATTGCTTCAAAAAATTTTCTTGCTCTTTTCCCTTTTGCAGATTCCTTAGGCAAAACTCCCATATTTTTGATAACATTTTTTCTAAATCCGTCATATAAAAGCTTAAATTTTTTTTCTAAACCATCTTGTACAATAAGCAGACCCTTTTCATACTCATATGAATCTCCCTGCTGCTTAAGTTTTTTTAATGTTAAACATATATTAATAAGTTGTTCATCATCCAAAATATTTCTAATTTGTTTCACAGAATGTTGTTGTGCAATGCAGGCTAACATTGTTCTATGATCTATTGCTGCATATTTTGCGTAAGCTTTTACGGCATCTTCCCCAACGTCTTCTGTTCTGTAGATGTCCATATTTTGTAAACAATGTTGAAGTTCATGTCTCAATATTGTAAAAATTCGCTCTTTTGGCATGTTTTTTTTATATTTGGTATTTTTTGTAATTACATTTCTGACAAAATCATAGGCCATTACAACTTTTTCATTATCTTCTCCGTACATCAAGCCCGGTAAAACATCATCAGGCAAACCCAATTTATTTGTCCAAAAATAATAGCATTGAACCAAAAAGTCATCACCATCAAATTTAAATAAATTTTTTAATTCTTCTTGTGTAAATTTCATATCCAGTGTCTTTAACATAAAATATTGACGAACATTTTCTAAATTAAAATGTTTCTGAATCATATCTTGCGTAACATTTTTCGCTTTTTGTATTTGCTTATCAACTAACAAATGTTGAATAATAGGCTTTATATGTGAACTTGTATTAATTGGATTTATCATGCACTTCTTCCTTAACCTGACTATATTAAAACATGTAAAAGAAAAATTTGTCCCGCATCCATCTGCATTTTGGGCTGTTTTGTAAAGATTTGTAAAAATTTTCTCTAAAACCCTAAAGTTTTTGAAAAAAATGCCGATAACATTATTACAAAGAATAGGGAAACGGATATGGCAGAATCACAGTTCAACATGAATAATTTTTTGAATGAGTATAAAGGGTACAATACCCAGAAATTCACTGTTGAAGAGCTTGCTAAGAAAAATATGGAAGCTCAAGATGTTGCTCGTGCAAAAGAAGCAGTACAAGCTCAGGAAGAAAACAGCTTCCTAAAATTGACAATGAGCGGTCGTGTTGGGGAAGCTCTCAGAGACGCCGGCATTGGAGAACGTGTAATGCAGCAGGTTGCAAACACCGCTGAAAATATTGTAACCGGTTGGATTGACCCAATCGCTGAGTACCTTGAAAAATACGAAAATATATTTGACCAAAATGTATATAATCAAACAATGCAGGAATTTGGTAAACAACACTTCTTTAATAATCAAGCATTGAGCCAAGATATTGCAACAAGGGAAGTTGGCACTAAATTCTTCTATACCATGTAAATTTCTTTCTCCTTTTTCCATATTAAAAAAAGAAGTCCTAATCCATGATTAGGACTTCTTTTCATTAGACAATATTAAAATTATAAAGCTGCTTTTGCTGCTTCAACGACCATAGAAAAAGCTTCTTTGTCATTTACTGCCAGGTCTGCAAGCATTTTTCTGTTAACTTGAATATTAGCTTTCTTGCAAGCATTAACAAATCTTGAATAGCTCATTCCTTGTTCTCTGACTGCTGCATTAATTCTAACAATCCAGAGTCTTCTCATGTTACGTTTTGTAGCACGTCTGTCTCTGTAAGCATATTTAAGAGCCTTCATTACAGCAATATTAGCTACCTTAAATATTCTGCTTCTTGCGCCTTTAAAGCCTTTTGCAAGCTTTAATATTTTTTTGTGTCTGTTACGACATACATTTCCACGTCTTATTCTCATCTTTCAACACTCCTATCTTGCATACTTCTTGTAAGGTAACTCTTTTGAAACCAGTTTTTCGTGAGTTTCAGAGATTACAGAATCTCCAAAAATCTTACGTTTTCTGTCTTCAGACTTGTGTTGAAGAAGGTGACCGATACCTGCATGTCTTCTTGTGATTTTTCCCGTTCCGGTAACTTTGTATCTTTTTGCTGCCGCACGGTGTGTTTTTAATTTTGGCATTTGTTTCCTCCTGGGGTAAATACATTTGGGTAGACTAACTACCACCGTATACTTACGCCCCTTATTGTACTACTATTCCGAGCAAGGCATACCACAGCGCTATACTTCGGCATGGTTAAGTGTAGTATAAAGTTACATTAGTGTCAACATTTAAATACAAAAACAAGCGCTTTTTGTAAATTATAAGAAGCGCTTGTTTATTTTTATACGTTTTTCCAGATTTTATTTACTTAAAGAATGCTTTGAACTTTTCCCAACCTGACATATTCTTGTAATCTTCATCACCTTCTCTACCTAAAGCATATCTAAAGCCCAAAGTTAATGCCACACCGGTTCTTCCGCCATTTCTCATCATTGCCTGACCAAAACCTGTAAATCTGTGATTATACAACTTTTGTATACCCAAGCCATATTCTACATAAGGTTTAATATACATATCAGGTAAGTGATATCCGCCGGCATCTACGTCAGTTTGGCTTATTAAATTCCATACCATACCAACTCTTGCATAAGGCTGCCACCCGTTTTTAAGGTTCGTAATAAATCTAAGTGACGGATTCAACTGAATTGTATGCATTGGATTAGCTTCTATCTTAACACCTGCTGCGTTATGGTAATCGAGCATATTTGCAAATGTATAACTTGCAAGCATTATCGGTTGCAAAATATATTTTCCGTCTTTAAACTCTATATTGTAACCTGTTTTTGATGCTATACCGCCATATATCGACGTCGAATTTTCACTTCCGTACATTGTCGATATATCAGCATTCAAAGCGCCTGCTGTAGCTGTTAATGCTGTCCAGAAATTACCTTTGTAGAATGTGTCTGTTAAACCGAGTACGCCGCCGTTTAAGTTTGCACTTACACCTTTATAATCTATATAACCACCGTTGTATCCTCCGTATACAGACCATACTGAATGCCAGCCATGCTTGTGTTCATGAAAATCCGAATCAAAGCCCAAAAATGTTCCGTATGTAATTGAGTCTACTTTCGGCCCGTGTTTCAACGGTATTGACTCAAATGCCGCATATGGTCTTATCCATGCACCTCGATTTGAAGTTCTGTTTTCTCTTAAATTATACAATCTCAAAGCAGAATTTTCGTTGTAATCCGTACTTGCTAATGCATATTTATTCCCGTTTGCCATAGTCAATCTGTCAAACTTCGGTATCTTTGTATATGTATCCAAGTGATTAAATGCATATAGCATCGTAGTATTCATTGCTGACTGCACACCGGCTTGAAGAACTACCGGAGCAGCTAAAATTGATGGGTTCCATCCGCTTGTAAATTCAAAATAACCACGATTATCATCATTATGAATATTGTATTGGATATCATACATTCTTATTGGAGTGTACATCCTGTGAGTACTTCCGACATCACCGCCAAAGTTTCTTACGTGCAGTGCTAAATCTTCTTCCGCAAACAATACACTGCCGGTCTTTTTGTTTGTATCATTAATAAAATTCATTCCGTTTACGTTCAACGTTCCGTTGAGGTCGCCGTAATTGTCATTAGTAACAATTCTGTCCATTGTTTCATTCTTAATATCAACGTCAACAGTCATTGATGAATCACCGCTCACATCAAAACTATTGAATTCGTATACGTGAACATCGTTATTCATCGTATTCAATCTTGTTGAATCTAATGCAACATTTCCTCCTACTATATCATTAAACAATGATACTGTACCGCCACCTGTCATATTTACATTGTATAAGCCTGCAGTACCGTTAATTTTGTCATTAATTACCCATTCGCCGTTGTTATCTGTCTTTAAATTTAAGTTCGGAACCTTATTTATTGTTTCCTCTCTATATGTTGGGTTATTATCTCCGTCTAATACAGGATTTCCATTTTCATCCAAAATAGGAACCTGGATTGTTTCTTCAGTTGATTTCATATAGATGGCTTCATTTTCTCCGTTTGCTGTGTTCCCTGATATTACATTCCTATGACCGTCAGCAAGCAAATTAATATCTGTTGAACTATATATTGCACCACCGTGTTCGCCTGCAGTATTATTGATAAAGTTTGCATCCACTGTCATATTTACTTGATTCAGCGTTGCACTGTCATTATATATTGCACCGCCGTTTTCATCAGCGTGGTTTAAGATAAAGTTACCTGATGCGTTCATTGTCGCACCATTTGTATTATATATAGCACCGCCATCCTTTGTTGCAGTATTTGCAATAAACGTACCTTGCAGATTATTTATTGCACCGTTTGTATTATACACTGCACCGCCGGAACCCTTTGCACTCACGAGCGTTGGTTCATCTTCGCTGCCGATATTTTTATCATTGTATCCGCTCATGTTGTTTATAAAATAACCGTTTACTGATTCTATTGTTCCGCTATTATTATATATTGCACCACCGCCTGTTTTTGCAACGTTACTAATAAAATAACCTTCTACACTATCTATTGTTGCAGAACTTGCACCAATATCATTTGCACTGGTATGGTTTGCTATACCTCCGCCATATGCTCCTAATGAGCCGCCTGCATCAGCAACATTGCCTATAAAGTTGCCAACGACTGTGCCTATTTTTCTACCATTACGCAATCCGGCACCATCTATACCTAATGTACCTGCATATGCCTCAGCATACATTGTATTTCCTATAAAATCACCATAAACATAATTTATAGTACCATGGTTATCAAGCCCGCCGCCGTGAGCTAATCCGGTATTCGTTTTACAATAAGTTTGTATAAAGTCGCCAACAACATAATCTATTACGTCTGACGTGCTCCCAGGATTGTTATATATACCGGCACCTATAGCACTGCTGGTATTGCCCGTTAATGGCAAATTGATATAATGTCCGACCAAATTACTTGGGTGACCACTTGTATATGTATAGCGACTGTTTGATGTTACACCTTCTTTAATATTCAACTGATAATAATGGTCTTCCAACTGTCCTGTCGTTTCATTATATGTCGGAATATTATAAACATGGTCTCCATCCGCTGATGAAGAATTTACCCATACGTACGAACCACCGATGTTAAAATCGCCGCCGAATTTATCTAATGTAACACTCGGAGTCCCTATCTCAGCATATGATGCTGAGGGATGAGATATTAATAAAGCTAATGTAGCTGCCAGCACAAGCTTCTTTGCCGTGCCAAAATATTTGTTTTTACTTGACAAAAACATAAATATACCCTCTTTTATACTTCTAATTACTATTCTCATTTACTATAATAGTATAAAAATCACGATGTGGCAAGGGTTCTTCAGGTATAAGTGTGTGAATATTTTAAAATTTTTTTGTTCCAATTATAATAATAAAAAAGGAGTTTATATGGATACAAGTGCTTTGTTTAAAATCGGATACGGTCTTTATATTTTAACTGCAAATGAGAACGGGAAAGATAACGGATGTATTATTAATACTGTTATGCAAGTCACTTCTGACCCATGCCAGATAGGAATTGCCGTTAATAAAAAGAACTATACAACAAATATGATTCATAATACCAGAAAATTTAATATTTCTGTTCTTACTGAAAATACTAAGTTTGAAATGTTTAAACATTTTGGGTTTCAATCAGGGGCGGACGTTGACAAATTTGCAGCATTCAGTAACGTTGAACGCACTCCAAACGGACTTTTATACATTACAAAAGACACAAATGCGTTTATGTCGGCTTATGTTCAGCAAGAGATTGATTTAGGGACACATATTTTATTTATCGGTCAATTAGTTGCCTCTGAAAATTTATCGGATACACCGACTGTAACATATGATTTTTATCAAAAAAATATAAAACCGAAACCGGAAAAAACAAAAAAATCCGGATGGAGATGTAAGATATGTAATTACGTATATGAAGGAGAAGAACTTCCGGCAGACTTTATTTGTCCTTGGTGTAAACACGGCGCTGCTGATTTTGAAAAGATTCAATAACATTTGTAAGAGGAAGTTATGAAAAAAGAGATTCTCGAAGAATTAAAAAGAAAGTGTAATAGTTGTTATAAGTGTGAGTTAGGAAAAACTCGCAATAATATAGTATTCGCAGACGGAAACCCGGAAACAGCAAAGGCTATACTCATAGGTGAAGCCCCCGGAGAAAACGAAGATAAAACCGGAACTCCTTTTGTAGGAAGGGCCGGAAAGCTTTTAAACGAATTTCTTGAAAAGAGCGGAATCTCCAGAAAAGATGATTTATACATAATTAATACAGTCAAATGCCGTCCTCCTCAGAACCGTGTCCCTACTGACTCAGAAAAAGAATGCTGTGCTGATTATCTGATAAAACAAATTGAAACGGTTAATCCAAATGTACTTATATTTTGCGGAGCAACAGCTTTAAAGTCTTTCTATCCTAAGAAAATTCCTATATCAAAAATTCGTGGAGAAGTACTTGAACTGAAAATTGGCGGCAAAATAAGAAAATGTATTCCTATTTTTCATCCTTCATACCTGTTAAGATATCATTCATTGGACGAAGGAAGTCCAAGGGATTTAATGCTAAAGGATTTGAGAAAGATTAAATCTATGCTATAAGCTTAATATTTCTTAATCAAAAAAGCAAAAAATTTTATTCAGGATACTTTATATATAAGTAAGCTTGGGAAAATTTATGTCTATAGATAGTATCCAATCAGCAAATATAGATTCTGTGAAAGTCACAAACTTAAATAATACACAGCCGTTAAATACGGTTACAAAACAGTATCCTGATGATGCCGTTGAAATTTCAACAAAAACACCGGTTAAAAAGAAATCCAAACTGAAAAGTTTTGCAGTCATAACAGGAACAGCTCTTGCAACACTATTTGCATCTGTAGTACTCATTGCAAAACATCAACACAATAAAATTTCAAAGTTGTACAAAGATAAACTTATATTAAGCAATCTTGCAGAAAATATTGAGTTTAAAGAAGCTAAAACTATAGAAGACGCTATTAAATTTTCAAAAGAAACTTTAGGGATTAAAAATGTAGATAACAGATTTACCCTTGAAGCATTAAATATCGCAAACAAAGGTCTGGTAGAAGTTTCAAATGCCAACAAAGGGAAAATGTTTATGCCTCAGACTTTACGTTTTGAATCTCCTAAAAAAGAAACTAATGAATATATTGCATATGTTGTAAGAAGTATTGAGTCAAAAGAATTCGGCGATTTAGTTATCAATAAAAATTATTTTGATAATTCTTTTCTTGATAAAGAATTAAAAGAACATTTGTACACTCAGGAAGGCAAAAAATTCTTTGATTTTAATGCAAAATCGGAAGTTAGTTCAACAAGATATTTTACAGATGGAGAATTTGTTTTCCTTGATAATGATTTAGCCCAATTGACAAAAAGATTTTATGACAATCCAAATTCTGTAAGTATTACTGACAAACAAAAAATCTTCTACAGCTTTCTGGAAGGGTGTAACAAATCAGGAAGAAAATATAGAAGCCCTATTGAAGCGCTTAAAAAACTAAAAGAAACAGATGCGGAATTTTTAAAAAATAATAACATCAGCATAAATATTGAAGAGTTATCAAATAAAACAACAGCAGAACAGAAACGATTTTTAATGGCCATAAATAAAAAAATGTTTGAGCAAAAACATTACAAAAACGTCGTATATAATATTGAATCTCCGACAAGTACTATTCATCATGAAATGGGACATTTACAAGATTTTGCTGAGAACCTAAAAACATTAGATTTAAAACAATGGGAGCTTGGTTCAAAAGATTATTGGAAAAATTTGTGGAAAAAAGCAAAAGAAAATGCCAAAAATAAAAAGAAAATAGAAAACAGAAATAGCATAGAAGAAGTTGATAACCGTTGGGGAACAATAACCCGTGGCGATTACAAAAAATTATTAGATGATGCTCCGGAAAAATTCAAAAAACGTTATCCTGACCTCTATGAATTTTTAAAGAATCAAGAAATTCAACAAACGGCAGGAAAAATTTCCGGATATGCTCAAGTAGGTATTGGTGAATTTATTGCTGAAACTTATGCTAAGATGATTGCCAAAGAACAACTTCCGGAAGATGTTATTGCACTATATAAAAAATATAACGGTCCTAAAATTACTTCATAATGACTTGAAAACAAATAATGCATAGTTTATACTATCAGTACGAACATTGAAAAACAACATGGGGATGTACTGGTTTGACGCCCGTGCGACGAGCACAATGGGCAAGCCGTAGGTGCAAATGCACCGGAGGTGGAGTCGAGGAAATAGGTCGGCTTGTTGAAGGACAAGACGAGCAGGTTTCCGAGCGGAGCCGTCTTCCCTAAATACATTACATGGGGATGTACTGGTTTTGACGTAGTGATTGGTAGATCCGGATTGCGAGTCCGAGAGCTGTTCTCGGTTATCAACGGGCAAATTAAAATGAAATGACAACAATGTTGTTTCTCTTGACGCTTTCAGAGCTTCTAAAAAGCTTGCTGCCTAAGGTGGCGCGTCCCTCTTAATTGACCAGCTTGCCGTCGATTAGGATGAAATTATGCAAGATGCAATACGCAAATGATGGTATGCGTACCAAGATTACCATTGGAGGTTAGGTTTCCGCAAAAAACCTTTGGTTCATTTCAGGTTGGTTAATTTCCGTAATGAGTCGAGATAAAAATTAACTACACTCGTAGATGTCAGTTTTTATCCGCTATGGACGCGGGTTCGACTCCCGCCATCTCCA
>JAFVAR010000043.1 GCA_017480425.1 bacterium
AGAAGAAATCCTAATTTTCTGCACCTTTCCGCAAACAATCTCAAACTAACCGCCAATCCCAAAATGGACTGAAAAATACATACGCCACAAGCAAAATTTGCTTCAGCCTCTGCTCACAACTCGCTCGAACCACAATCTGTGATTCTCATCACTACCAACACCAAATAAAAAGACCTCACAAGGAGGTCTTTTTATTTGGGCAGGGGTGGATTCGAACCACCGTACTCTCGCGAGAACAGATTTACAGTCTGTCGCCTTTAGCCACTCGGCCACCTACCCATATGAAATTTTAAATAATTTGCCCTTGACGAGACTTGAACTCGTGACCTCTCCCTTACCAAGGGAGTGCTCTACCTCTGAGCCACAAGGGCATCTTCGTTTGGTTTCACCCAACCTACTTTACAGAGGTTTAATATCCAGCATGGTATTCAGTTTTCAAATTTACGGATAAATTTTCATTTACCCCTCAAAAATAAAAGCCGGTAATAGGAATCGAACCTACAACCTACGGTTTACAAAACCGTTGCTCTACCGTTGAGCTATACCGGCAACAGAAATTATGATATCGGAAACAATGAATGTTGTCAACTAAATCTTTTTTATAAATTTTTTATTTTCATCAAGGTGAATAAATATTGACTTTAAGAAAAACGCCATTATAGACATGATGAAGTACATTAAACGGATGATTTTTCAACGATTTACTAAAGTAAACAGACCAATTATCCGATAAAACATGTAAAAGAGGTAAATACTATGCAAATTAACGGCGGAATAAGATTTTGTGAACCCGGTATGCGCTCATCGATAAGAGCGATGCATGTTCAAAGTGAAATTTTAGGAATGATAAATGAAAACGTAGAAGGCTTTGATAAAGTAGGTTTTCAAAGGAGAGAGCCTGTAGTTTCTACGATGACTGAATTTATCGGAGTTCATGGGCTTTCTACAACAATTGATGACCAGGTTGGTCGTATTATGGTTTCAAATAATCCGCTTGATATAGCAATGGCTACCAAAGGATATTTTCAAATACAAACTCCTAATGGTGTAAAACTGACTCGTGATGGCAGATTCAAACTTGATAAAGCAGGGAATCTGCTTTCGTTGGAAGACTTTCCTGTATTGTCTGATGCAGGTTTACCAATTACTTTGCCGGTTGTTCCGGATAATATTGACAAGGTTGTTGTTGATGTCAAGGGTAAGGTAAGCGTATATGACAAAAATACAAATCAGCTTGCTGATGCAGGATATCTTGGAATTGTAGATGCAAACGGAATGGCAGTAATCAATCCTGAAGTAAAACAAGGATACAATGAGTATTCAAACGTTACAATCCAAAATGAATTCTTAGCAGTAAAACCGGTAGTAAGAAATTTTGAAGCAAACAGACAAATATTCTTGATTGAAAGCAGCAATTTGCAAAAAGTAATAAGCCAATTGGGCTCTGCAAGCTAGGAGGATTAAACTATGTATAATATGCAGGCAGTAGTAAGAAAAAGTATTAATAATGCAACAATGCAGTTTGAAAGGTTGGGTTATGTAGCAAATAATCTTGCAAACTACAACACAGTTGCTTATAAAACCTCCTCTTTTGAACAGCTTATGCGAGAGGACGGATATATTGACGGTGCAATAAGGCGTAATACACTCCAAGGTTCAATAAGAGTAAGTAACAATCCTTATGATATAGCAATTTCAGGCGAAGGATATATCCCGGTTGTATCTCCTGACGGGGAAACACAATATACACGTGACGGTTCACTAAAATGCGGCAAAAACGGGTATCTTGTAACTGTTGACGATTGGATGATTGGTGACGGAATCAAAATTCCGCCAAATTCGTACAAAATAGAAATTCGTCCTAACGGTGACGTTATGAATTATGATAATGCAGGCTCACTTCCGGAAAAAATAGGTACAATTCCGATAGTTCAATTTGATAATCCTGAAGCACTTGAACAAGGTCATTACAATAAAATGGTTTACAACGATGAATCCGGAAGTCCAAGATTAGTTAAAAGCGAAGACAGTATTCGTCAATATGCAACAGAAGTTTCTAATGTTAATGTTTATGACGAAGTAAACAATCTGATGAGGCTTAATACATCAATGATAGCTAGTATGAACCTTATGAAAGTTGCAGATGACATGTATAATAAAGCAATTAACATAAGAGAGTAGGGTGATATAGATGACTTACACAAGTTTAGATGCACTAGGAAAAGCAAATTTAATGATGGACTTAATATCCCAGAGACAAAGGGCATTAGGTGCTAACATCGCAAACGTAGATACCCCGGGCTATGTAAGACGAGATATTGATTTTTCTCAATATCTCGGTTCAATGAACAGTCCGTTGGAAACCGAATTATCGACAAGACTTGGCCCCTCAGGCGTTTTAGAAGAAAAAGAACGTCGTGATATTGATATTGCGGAAGAACTTGCTGAGATACAAAAAAACTCACTTTTGTATACTATGGCAACCAGAAGAATGTCAAATATAATTACACAAATGAAAACCGTCGTAAATGTCGGCAAATAGTATTTGAAAGGAAGTGACTTTAAATGAGTATAATGGAATCTATAAATATTGGTTCAAATGCATTGAAAACGCATGGTATGCGACTTGATATTCATGCAAAAAACATCGCAAACGTAGATACTCCAAACTATGTAAGAAGAATTCCTGTCATTAATGCTACGGAAGATATTTCATTCCACGGCGTTATGAATGCTATGAAAGAAGACGTTTTTGGGACAGGTACTTTACCGTATTTACAAGGGGGAGTTGTATTTAACGGTTGCGTTGAAGACCCGACTGTGGGTGAAAGAATATATTCTCCCGGACACCCTGACGCTGATGCAAACGGATACATCAGAGCTTCAAATGTAAATGCAATGGTTGATATGGCAGATGCAATTATGGCACAAAGGGCGTATGAAGCAAACCTTGCATTAATAAATATTTCTCGCTCAATGGCTGCAAAAGCAGTCGAAATAGGAAGATAAAGAAAAAAGATAAAACAATAAAAAAGAAGTTGTTCCCAAAACACGAACAACTTCTTTTTTAATTTATAAATTCCACTTAGTCTTCTTTGTTAGGTGTAAATATCCAAGCTTGTCCGAATATTTGCTCTTCACCTTTCAAGGCTCCGACCATAATTTGATTTTCTTTCTTTTGAACAATAACTTTTACATTATTAGGATAATCCATAATTTTTTGGTCTTCTATGATACCGAAAGTTTTATCTACAAAATCCAAAACGTCATAGTATTCTGTTATAGATTCTAAACGATGTAAATCAACCAAAATCTTGTCATTACAAGCATTCTTAAAATCCCCTGCGTTGTATGAATATAAATTGTACATATTAAATTCTGCCATTTTAACCTCGAGTTAAAGTTTACATTTTATAATTTATATAACGGCATTTTTTGTAAAAACTTTAGGTATTTGGAAAAATTTGTTACATAAATTTACAAAAAATGTGATAAATAAAATATTTCAAAAACTTAACATTTTATTGAATTACAAAACATTTTAATATATTCTTTTCATGTCACAGATTATTTGGGAATTATAATATGTTATTAGAAAAAGGTTTTGTAAAGAATGGCTTTATTATTGATTTAAGCAATGCAAAAAACACTACCCAACTGGTTTTTGAATTGAGTTCAATAATGGAGCATCCTGATGTAAAAGGAAAAAATGTATGTTTAAAGTTGGGCGGTTCGGATTTGAAGCAATCTCAATTGTTGAGCATAAAGGCTTTGATAGAATCAATGGACTCTTCAATTGCCTTTATTGATACTACATCAGAGCAAACAGAAGCTTCTGCCGTAAGTTTAGGCATTATGGTTTCAAAGGTTTCAGATCAGGATATTCAGGACGGAATCGTAGGAACACTTCCGGATGAAGTTAGTGAAGAATCTGTTATGGTGAAATCAGAAGAAATAAGTTTAGATTCTTCAGGACAAAGCGAAGCAAGCCTTTCTTCAAGCCACATCGAAACAACGGAAGGTATTGAAGATATCTATAACGAAATATCTGCAGAAGAATTGTCAGAAATCATTCCTTCGGAAGATTCCGAAAAAACATATTTTACAAAATTTGCTGCAAATGAAGGTTTATTAAATGATGAACACAGCAAATATATTCTTTTGGATACCGGTAATGTTCTGCCTGAGGGCGTTGAAGAAAATTCAACAAATACGGAGTCATTGCCGACTTTGTACTTAAATCAGACTTTGCGTTCAGGTCAAACAGTA
Source organism: bacterium (assembly GCA_017480425.1). Taxonomy (GTDB): domain Bacteria; phylum Cyanobacteriota; class Vampirovibrionia; order Gastranaerophilales; family Gastranaerophilaceae; genus CAG-196. Next base: position 4,270 of record JAFVAR010000043.1, read on the forward strand.
AGCTATGACGGTAATATACTAATTATAGGCGATGCCCATCCCGGCAGTGAAATTATTGCAGGCGGCGATATTACCGTATGGGGTATTTTGGGTGGTATTGCTCATGCAGGAAATGCCGGCAATATAACATCTAAAGTAAGAGCACTTAAGCTAAATGCAATTCAATTAAGAATTGCAGGCTTATATGCAAGACGTAATGATACTCTTAACGTACCATATGTGCAAAAATCCAATGAGTTTACCCCGGAAGTAGCTCAGATAGAAGATGGTAAAATCGTAATTTACAAGAAATTAAGGAGAGATTAATGACTGGTCGTGTAATAGTAATAACATCCGGAAAAGGCGGAGTAGGAAAGACAACAACAAGTGCAAATATCGGTACTGCTTTGGCTAAAGCCGGACATAAAGTGGTCTTAATTGATACAGATTTGGGCTTAAGAAACTTAGATTTGTTGCTAGGACTTGAAAATAGAATCGTATACACAATTGTAGACGTTATTGAAGAACGCTGCAAATTAAAACAAGCACTTGTTAAGGATAAAAAGAATCCTAACCTGTCATTATTAGCAGCTGCCCAAACAAGAGATAAAACTGCTGTTAATGCTGAACAATTAAAAGAAATTTGTGACACATTAAGGGAAGAAAATGATTTTGTATTGGTTGATTGTCCGGCAGGAATTGAACAAGGTTTTCAAAATGCAGTAGCAGGCGCAAACGAAGCTATTGTTGTTACAACTCCTGAAATGTCAGCAATTCGTGATGCAGACAGAATTATAGGTCTATTGGCAACAAAAGAAGAAATTTCTAGTACAAAATTATTATTAAACCGAGTTCGTCCAAGTTTAATAAAGTCAAATGAAATGATGAGTGTTGATGATGTAATCGGAATTCTTGAAATTCCTCTAATTGGTATTATTCCTGAAGATACCGGTATAATCACATCAACAAACAAAGGTGAGCCTATTGTAAATGATGAAAATGCGCTTGCAGGAAAAGCGTACCGCAATGTTGCCCAAAGAATTTTGGGAGAAGAAGTTCCGTTCCTTGATTTGGATGAGCCGAAGGGATTTATGGCAAAAATCAAGAACGCCTTTGCGAAATTGAAAGTGAAGGTGTAAGATGGGACTTTTCAGCAGTTTATATAATAAAGTTGCTAAGTTCTTCCGTCCGCAAGAAGATGATGGAGAGGCGTCTAAATCAGTTGCGACAAACCGTTTGAAATTGGTTTTGATGCAGGATAGAACAAACCTTACTCCAAGAATTCTGGAGCAGATGAGAAGTGAATTAATAGACTTATTATCAAGGTATGTAGAACTAGATAAAGAACTTTTAGAATTAAATTTTGAACAAGAAGGCGATCAGGTTGCATTAATGCTTTCAATTCCTGTAATCAGAGCAAAGGATGAGGAAGAAATCGAAGCAGCATTAAAAGCAAGAGAAGAACAAAATTCAAAATCGGAGGGAAATAATGAGGAAACAGAATCGGATGGTGATTCTGAATCGAATGAAGATTCCGATGAAATAATTGATGAACGAACAGAAGAAGAAAAAGCAGAAGCCGAAAAAGCAGATGCTATAGCAAAAGAGCTTCAAGACGTTCCGACAATAATTAAGAAAAAGAAAGTTTCTCAACCGGAAGAAATGGGAAATAACCCTTTTAAAGGTGATGATAATTCTGAAAAAGTAGAACTTGAAAGTACGACAGAAGCTTAAGACAAAAAGAAGGAAAGTAAGTAAATAAAAAGTGGCGCAGCCAACAGGCTGCGCCACTTTGTCACCTTTAATTATAAAACATTTTGTAAATTTTTGTAAATATTTCTCCAAAAATCCTAAAGTTTTTAAAAAATATGCCGTTAAAAAATATTGGAAACCAACATAAGGGAAAGGAGACGTAGTATGAGTAATAATTACAATTGGAATTTTACTCCAAAATCAAAAGGGTATTCATTTGCAGGAATTGATCTTTCACCGGTAAATTTTAACGGGTGGACTTGGAAACCAACAAAACCGCTCAGTCTAACATGTGATTTAGGTAATACTCAAATATTTTCTGTTGATTTAAAAATCAAAAACTTAACAAGTGGTGGTATAACATTCAGATTTACATTCTAAATTTGTAACATTAATGTCCTTAATAACGATGTACACAACTTTGTTTGTAAATTTTTGTAAATATTTTTAAAAAAATCCTAAAGTTTTTAAAAAATATGCCGTTATACATGACATACAATTTAACGGAGGTAATTCAACCAAAAATCAAAAACTTAACTTTAATACAGAGAAGCCTTTGAGACAGATAAGTAAGTCTACAAAGAAAAGAGTAAACAAAATGTCTTCTCTAAAGGCAAAAATCGGATTGTGTTATAAGTTAAGTTGTAGAGAGGATGAACAAGAATCATCCTCTTTTAATTTTTAAAATGAAGTATATGAACCTATAACACGAACGCCCTTACATATTGATGTCAAATCTGAGATGAGTTTTTGGATAATTTCATCTTCTTTATGACCGTCAAAATCTATAAATACAGCTTGTTCATCTTCATTGTTATTCATCATTTTAGAATTAATTTGAGTTATATTTATTCTGTATTTTACAAAATATTGAATAATATCAAGCAAAATTCCCTGCCTGTCATTTAGGAATAAAACTATACTCGTTTTATCTTTGCCTGTAGGACAGGTTGTACCATCCCCGATTACAATAAATCTGCGATTATTGTTCTTAGAGTCTTCTATGTGTTCTCTTAATACGTTTAAATTGTATATTTCTGCAGTTTTTGGCGTGCCTATTATAGAATACGTTAAGTTATAATTTCCCAACAGTCTGGCAGATTCATCCATATTTTCAGCAATAACAACATTTAACTGGCGAGGCATTTCATCTTTTATAAATGTTTTACATTTTGCCAGCGCATTTGGATTCGCTATTAATCCTGTAATGCTATAAAATTCTGTTGTTTTAGATAATATGCAGTCATTTACTGGAATAATTGTTTCTGCCAAAATTTGTATATTTTGATTTTTTGTCAAAATCAGATTGTCAATTGTTTCTCTTATTATACCTTTATATGTTGTTTCAACCGGTAAAATTGCGATTGCATTAGGATTTTCATCAACATAATCGATACATTCTTTTATTCCGTTTAAAGAACGCTGGTATAAATATAAATCATAACTTTTAAATAATCTGTCTTTTGCGATTTCAGAATAAGAACCGCCCATTCCGAGGCATACCACCTCATTAAAATCTTCAAACATATAAACTCCAATCTTAACTTATTATATATAAAAAATAATTTTGTTAAAGTGCGGTAAAAAATAAAGATTTTCTTAAGTTTGTCCATGCTTGAATGTGTTTGTACTATAATTTTAGTGAGGTATAAAAGAAAGGAAGGGAATAATGACTAATTTAGACAAAATCATGAAACCAAAATCAATAGCCGTTATTGGTGCCTCTACAAAAGAACATACCATCGGCTCTGATATTATGAAGAGATTACAAGAGTACAAATTTAAAGGTTCAATTTACCCGATTAACCCAAAAGGCGGAGTAATTGAGGGCTTGCAAGCTTATACAAGCGTTCTTGAAGTTCCGGGGGAAATTGATTTAGCAATCATCGTTGTTAATGCAAAATTTGTTCTTGATACAATTGACCAATGCCACCAAAAAGGTATTAAAGGTCTTTGCGTTATTACAGCAGGATTTAAAGAAACAGGTGCAGAGGGTGCTGAGTTAGAAAAAGCGCTTCTTTCAAAGGTTAAGGAATATGGCATGAGATGTGTCGGCCCTAACTGCTTAGGTGTTGTAAATACTTTGCCTGAAGTTTCTATGGACGGATGCTTTGCAGAATCTCTGCCTGAAAGAGGACATATCGGTTTCGTTTCTCAATCAGGTGCTTTAGGCGGCGGTATTTTGAATATTCTTAAAGACCTTAACCTTGGTTTTGCACAATTTATTTCAATTGGTAACCAGGCAGATGTTAATGCTGAAACTGCAATGGAATATTGGGAAAACGATTCTGACGTAGAACAAATTCTTCTTTATATGGAATCAATCCAAAATCCTGCAAACTTCCGCAAGTTGGCTACAAGAATTTCTAAAAAGAAACCTATTTTGGCTCTTAAAGCAGGCCGCAGCGCAGCAGGTGCTTCTGCAGCTTCTTCTCACACAGGTTCATTAGCCGGTGCAGATAAAGCAGCTAACGCCCTTTTGGGTCAATCAGGTGTAATCAGAGAATACTCCTTGAAAAACTTATTTGCAACAGCAAAAGTTTTTGCTAACTGCCCTATTCCAAAAGGTGACAGAGTCGCAATTATTACAAACTCAGGCGGCCCCGGAATTATGGCAACTGACGCAGTTTGTGAATACGGTATGCAAATGGCAAAGATTTCCGATGCAACAAAAGATAAACTTAGAAGCTTTTTGCCATCAGCAGCATCAGTTAAGAACCCAATTGATATGATTGCATCAGCTCCTATTGAACATTACAAGCAAACTCTTGAAACTGTTATTGCTGATGAAAATGTTGATATGATTATGGTTATTTACTTACCATTCTTAGGTTTGAAAGATATTGATGTTGCTAAGGCAGTTATGGAAATTAAAGCGCAATATCCGCAAAAACCTGTTATCGGCGTATTTATGACAAAATCTGAATTCTTCACAGCACTTTCCGATATGAAGGTTAATATGCCGTTCTTTATGTATGCAGAAGAAGCCGCAGACGGATTTAACAGATTAAATCAACAAAGAAAATGGATTGAAAGACCGGAAGGAACAGTTGTTAAATACGATGTTGACTATAAACGTGCACAAGAAATTATTGCTAAATCAATAAATGAAGGCAGAGACCAACTTACAACACGTGAATCAATTGATGTATTAGATGCGTACGGAATCAGAGTTTGTAAGTCAGGCTTTGCAAAATCTGAAGATGAAGCTGTTTCAATTGCTGATTCTATCGGATATCCTGTTGTTATGAAAATGACATCAAAAACAACTTCTCACAAAACTGATGTCGGCGGCGTAAGAGTAAATATTCAATCTGCTGAACAGTTGAGAGCAGAATACCAAGACTTGATTGCTAAATTAACAGAAAAAGGACTTCTTGAAGGTCTTGAAGGTGTTATTATTCAAGAAATGGTTAAGGGTAACAGAGAAATGGTTTGCGGTATCGCAACTGACCCTCAATACGGCCCGATGATGATGTTTGGGTTAGGCGGTGTATTCATTGAAGTAATGAAAGACGTAACATTTAGAATTGCTCCGCTTACAGATGTTGATGCTAAAGATATGATTAAATCAGTTAAAGCATACAAACTTCTTCAAGGTGCTCGTGGTACAACACCTGCTCAAATGGAACAAATTGAAGAAACATTGTTAAGATTATCTCAATTAGTTTCTGATTTCAAATTCATCGATGAATTGGATATTAACCCATTGTTAATTTCTGAAAAAACAGGTGAAGGTATAGCAGTAGACGGTCGTATCAAGGTTCGTATGTCAGAAGCTCAAGAAGCTCTCGGATACCACTGTGAAAATGGTGTTTGCGCTTGCAGTTACTAAAAATAAATTATGTTTATTTTGAACATATCAATTAATTTTCAAAGGGCTGATAAAATATCAGCCCTTTGAGTTGTATACCTATATTTTTATTATCCTATAAATGTAATTTTCATATCTTTGCTTTTTTCAGGAAGAGAAAATGCTCCTACAACTACATCTGCAGGAGGAAATTTTCCGGTCATTGTATAAAACATAGGAAGCCCATTTGCTCCCTTTACTGCTGTTAGGTTTTTTGCAGTTACTGTCATTATATCTTCATTCATTTTATCTGCTTCGGATTTTAATTCTTCAAATGTGTCTGTGTATGCCTCTGGCATTTTTCTGACAGGAACTTTTTTGCCATTTGATAAAATAACGTATTTTTTATCTGCGCTTTTTTTGGCAGTTATTCCATTTGCCCAATCTTTTATATTTGAAAGTGCTGTTGAATAGAAAAATTTATCACCGTCTGCAACCTTTGTACATTCTATTCTTTGCTTTGGAAATTCGCCTACAACACGTACAAGAATATCATTTACTTGCCTTGTTTTAGGCGGTAACATGCTCATAAATCCGACAACCATATAATTTTCCTTCCTATTTTGGGGTATTTCTTATATTTTGTATAAAATATGTAAATTTAAAAATTTGCTATTATAACTATGTTTCTGAAATAAATCTTTACAAAATTTATACAAATAATACTTACCTGATGCAGCTATGGTAATTCTATTTGATGTGTATTATGATAGTTTAGAGATGAGGGATATTTAAATGGGTAAACTAAAACATATTTTTGCAATTATTACGTTAATTATATTTACTGCTGTTTCTTATGCGGCAGATTTTTCAGTTAATAAACTGCCAAACGGTCAAACAGTTGTTATATATGAAATTCATAATAATCCAATTGTTACTATTGATACTTGGGTCAAGACCGGCTCTATTAATGAAAATAATACGAATAATGGCATTTCGCACTTTTTAGAACACTTGTTTTTCAAAGGCACAAAAGCCCATCCGACAGGTGAAATAGACAGAATTCTTGAATCAAAAGGAGCAAATGTAAACGCCGCAACAAGTAAGGATTTTACTCATTATTATATTACAATACCGTCTGAATACTTTGACACAGCACTTGACTTGCATTCAGACATGCTATTAAATCCGCAAATTCCGAGAAAAGAGCTTGAAAAAGAAAGAAAAGTTGTTCTGGAAGAAATTTCAAAAGATGCAAATTCTCCCGGGAAAAAAGTTTATGAGAATCTTAATGATTTAATGTATACAACTCATCCTTATAAGCGCAAAGTCATAGGGACTGCTGATATAGTTGGCACTATGCGCAGAGAAGAAATTCTTGACTATTTTAATAAATACTATGCTCCTTCAAATATGACAACGCTTATAATAGGTGATGTAGATACCCAAAAAGTTCTTCCTAAGGTGCAACAAGCGTTTAATCACGAATACAAAAAGCCTATAAAACATTCCTTTAAGAAAGAGCACCCGCTGCAATCACAAAAAAGAAAAGTAGAATATACGGATGCACAGTCAGGATATATGATGATTGGTTGTAGAGGAGCAGAAATTACCAATAATGATACTTTTACTCTTGATATACTTTCCCAAATCCTCGGGGGAGGAAAATCTTCCAGATTATATAGAGAAATAAAAGAGCAAAAAAACCTTGCATATTCAATATCAGCTTCTAACGGAAGTTTTAGAGACGATGGTATATTTTATATTACGGCAAATTATACTCCTTCAAAGCAGGAAAAATTGGAAAATGCAATTTTCGAGACAATTTCTAATATGAAAAAGTATGGAATAACAAGTGACGAAGTTGAACGTGCAAAGAAAATGATTATACAAGATACTTATTATTCAAGAGAATCAACTTCTAATATTGCATCAGAACTCGGATATATTATGACGCTTACAGGAAGTTCTGATTTGTATCAGAATTATATTAACGGCATAAAAAAAGTTTCAATTTGTGATGTGCAAAATGCGTTAAATAAATATATAAGTGAAAATAAAAGTGCCGTTTCAATAATACTTCCTAAGAGTATGCAAAATGCACAAATACAAAAGACAAATATTAAACATACAGCGCAAAAAGTATCCGAGAACAAAGGAATTGCAAAATATTTAATTGATAACGATGCAACATTACTCATAAATGAAAATAAAAACAATAATATTATAGCTATTAATATTATTGCAAAAGGCGGTGAATTTATTGAAAAAACTACAGGAGAAGGAACTCTTGTTGCAAGTACAATGCTTAAAGGCACAAAAAAATATTCAGCACAGGAGCTAACAAATATTCTTGACAATAACGGAATAGAAATAACACCTGTGTGCGATGAAGATTTTTTTATGATAAATATTAAAACAACAACAGCTCAAATTGATAAAACTTTGGAAATATTAGAAGAAATTGTAAATAATGCGACTTTTGATGATAATGAGCTTGAAAAGAAGCGTTCGGAGATTTTATCTAAAATTCAACAGAGACGGGATGTCCCGATGAATGTTGCATTAGAAGAATTTAAAACACTGATGTTTGAAGGCAGTGTTTATTCTAATACCAATAAAATATTGGAAAAAAGCTTGCCAAAGGTTAAGCGCTCAGATGTAATCAGGTATTATAACGATATTTTTGATGCAAAAAACGTTATAATTTCAATTAACGGAAACGTAAATTCTGAAAATATGATACAAGCATTTGGTAATATTTTTAGCGAGAAAATTGGACCTAAATTTGATTATTCAAAATATTCGGTAACAAAATTGAATTCACCTAAAAAAGTTTCAAAAACAATAAAAGACCTCCAAACTGCGTGGCTGTTTATGGGATGGCAAGTTTCGGGAGTACAGGATAAGCAGGATTTTGTAACCCTGAAAGTTATAAATACCCTTCTTGGTTCCGGTTTAAGTTCCAGATTATACCGTAATTTGCGTGAGTCAGACGGGCTTGCTTATCAGCTTGGCTCAAACTATAACCCGAGAATGCTTGGCGGAACATTTATGGGATACATCGGTACAAATCCATCCACACTTGAATTTTCAAGGAATAAAATGCTTGAAGAAATTAATAAATTAAAAGCGGAATTTGTTTCTGACGAAGAATTACAAGGGGCAAAAGACAGATTAAAAGGCGGATTTGTTCTGGCAATGGAGACTAATGCCGAAAAAGCGTCTAACATAGGTATTTTTGAAGCTTACGGTTTCGGATATGATTTCTTAAATAAGTATATTGAAATGATAGATGGAGTGACAGCCTCTGATATTGTTAAAGTTTCAAATAAATATTTTTCACAAAACATAGTTCAATCTGATGTCAGGTAAAGGAATAAAAAGATGAAAAAGATTAAAATTCTAGTTGGTTATCATAAAAAAGATAAATTATATAAAAATGACATAATGGTTCCAATCCATTGCGGAAGAGTTTTAGCAACAGAAGCTTCAAAAGACGGTAAAATCTCACAAGAAGATTATAACTGGTTATTAGAAAATATGATTGGTGATGATACCGGAGAAAATATTTCAAACTTAAATCGCTCAATAAACGAAATGACTGCAATATATTGGGCGTGGAAAAACTATGATAAACTCGGCAATCCTGATTATATAGGCTTAAATCATTACAGAAGATTTTTTGATATTCCGTATTCAAAAATAAACAAAATTTTGGATAAATATGATTTTATAAAAACCCCGCATGGGTTTACAAGACGCACTTTTTATGAAAAATGGAATTTCGGTGAAAACAGCAAAGATTTTTTGAAATCGGCACTTGATATATGTAAAAAAATAAATCCTGATGAGGGAGCAAAAATTGAACAATTTTTTCACGGGCATATTGGTAAGGGTTGGTGTAATATGTTTGTTCTTCCTAAAGAGGATTTCTTTGAGTACTGCAACTTTATGTTCTCTATTATATTAAATCTTCCGAATGACACAAAATATGGCAGATTGGCAGGCATGTTTGCAGAACGCTTAACATCATATTACTTGTATAATTTGTCACTCAAAAAACGTGCTAAAAGCGCTTCAATTATTGATTTTATGCAGTACTCTTCAAAAGAATTTTTCTTAAAACATATTTTCAATATAGAGCAGATAAAAAGATATGACAAAATTCATACTATTATAAGTATTCTGGGGATAAAACTAAAATTTAACATCGGATAGATTGTTTGACTTTAGAAATTATCTATGTCTTAATAATAGGTATATAATAGCGTAATATAAATTATGCGGGAAAAATAATGAATTCTTTAGTCGAAAGTATCAATAAGTTAAAAAAAGAAAAAAACGCAGTGATATTGGCTCATTGCTATCAGAATGTTGAAATTGATAAAGTTGCCGACTTTGTTGGAGATTCGTTATATTTGAGCAAGAAAGCAAAAGATACCGATGCTGATATTATTGTTTTTGCCGGTGTTTCATTTATGGCAGAAACAGCTAAACTTCTTTCTCCTGAGAAAAAAGTGTTACTTCCAAGATTGGAAGCAGGGTGTTTTATGGCAAATATGATTAATATTGAATCACTAAGAGAATTCAAATCATTGCATCCGAATGTACCTTCTGTATGCTATGTAAACTCAACTGCAGAAATAAAAGCAGAATGCGACGTATGCTGCACGAGTTCAAATGCATTAAAAGTTGTAAAAAATATTGCAGAAAAAGAAAATACTAATGAGGTCTTATTTTTACCGGATACATATTTAGGTAAATGGGTAGAAAAGCAGCTTGAAGGTAAAATAAAAGTCACAACATATAACGGTTTTTGTCCGACCCATTTAAGGCTGAGAAAAGAAGATATAGAAAATTCCAGAAAAGAATATCCAAATTCCAAAATCCTTGCGCATCCTGAATGTCATTGGGCGGTATCAGAACTTGCAGATTTCGTCGGAAGCACAAAAGAAATTATGGAATATGTAAAAAATACAGATTTTAGTGAATATACTATTGCAACTGAAAAAGGAGTTTTTGACAGATTGCAAAGAGATTATAGTAATAAAACTTTCCATCTCCTAAGTGACTCTTTGGTTTGCAAAAACATGAAGTGGAATACTTTGGATGATATATATAATTCTCTTTTAAGAGAAGAACATGAAATTTTCTTAGATGATACCATTTCTGAAAAAGCAATGGCTTGTATTAATAAAATGTTTCAAATAACAAAGCCTCTTGCAGCAGGGGTGTAAATTATTTTTAGGTTATATTTTATCAGGTTTTGCCTCATAAATATAAAAATATAAGGAATAATTAAGATGAAAATATTAGTAGGAATGTCAGGCGGAGTAGATTCTTCTGTTACAGCTCTTTTATTAAAACAACAAGGGCACGAGGTTATCGGTGCAACAATGGCTATTTGGGGTGATAGAGGTGTAAAAGAACAATTGAAAGATAAATTACCCCAAAAACATGGTGCTTGTTTTGGACCGGATGAAAAAGAAGATATAGAAGGTGCAAGAAAAATAGCAGAGGAAATCGGCATTCCATTCTATGTTTTCGATTGTGCAAAACAGTATGAAGAAATTGTATTAGATAACTTTAAAAAAGAATATCTTAGCGGTCACACACCGAATCCATGTATTTGGTGTAACTCCCTGATTAAATTTGATGTACTTCCGCGTCTTGCAAAAGCAAACGGAATCGATTTTGACAAATTTGCAACAGGACACTACGCCAGAATTGAACAAGTAGGTGACAGGTATATTTTAAAAAGAGGAATTAACCCCAAAAAAGATCAATCATATTTTCTTTACCGATTAAAACAAGAGCAGCTTGCAAATATTTATTTGCCGCTTGGAGATAAAACTAAAGAAGAAATTCGTGAGATTGCAAAATCAAACGGGTTGACTGTCGCAGAAAAACCGGATAGTCAGGATTTCTATTACGGAGATTATAATGAGCTTTTGGGTGTAGAAGAAAAAGAAGGCAATATTGTTGATTTAAACGGCAAAGTTTTAGGGACGCACAAAGGTATTTGGAATTATACTATCGGACAAAGAAAAGGGGTCGGAGTATCTTCTACGGAACCTTTATATGTTTTAGAACTCAGAAAAGATACTAATGAAGTTGTTATCGGACCAAAGGATAAAACAATGAAGGATTCTCTTCGTGCATCAAATCTTAATTGGATAATTGAACCTGCATCAAAAAATTTTTCAGCTCAAGCTAAAATCCGCTCTACACAACAGCCTACCAAAGTAAAAGTAGATTTGGACGGCAACAGCATAAACGTTCATTTTGAAGACATGCAAAAATCTATTGCAATAGGACAATCAATCGTTCTTTATGATAATGATGTTGTCCTTGGCGGCGGTGTTATTGAGGAAGTGTAGTCTTATCCTTCATAGCTTCTTTTAAAGGCTCAATATATTTTTGTATTACATAATCATGTTTTGTGTCGCTAAAATTGAGTAATGCATTATTTGCGTATAGCTTGCCGCCATTAATAGCACTACCTTTTTTGATTTTAGATATATAATCTTCTTTAGATTTGCAATAATAGTGGTTAATTCTTATTTTATTAACTGAATTATATTTTGTTTTAAAATAAACCGTTTCTTTTTGTTCTTCAAAATTTTCAGTTACGGGAAGCTCGTGTGCTTTATATATGCAAACATGAGCGCTTGGAGCAAATCTGACTTTTCTGGGGTTGAAAATAGATTTGACAGTTAGATTCATATATGCTTGAGAATCTTTATATGTTCTTGTAAACATTTCAGGAATAAGTTTTCCGCTTTGTCTTTTTTCCAACCCGTTGCTGTCAAACATAACCCAATTGACAATTAGGGCAGGATATTTTTCATAGTCTTTAAGAAAGTCATTTATGTTATTTTTTTCAACAGGAACTATATATTCATCTAAATCAATGATTGCCATCCATGTTGTTTCATTTTTATACCTGTAAATAGCATCTTGATATACCGGATGCTGCATTGCTTTACCCGGAACTTTTTGATAAACAACGAGACCTGAATCAATATATGGTTTTAAAACTCCATACCAATCTTTCTCAGAATTATTATCATATAAATAAAATCTCTGTATACCAATGAGTTTATGATATTCAATCCATTCAACAATATCAGGTTCATCTTTGAATATTGCAACGACGGAGGAATAAACCGATTCACGAGGCTGTCCTACAGGATAATCCAAAGGGTGCGGTCTGTTATCAATAATATACTGCCTTTTATTTTTTATAAATTTTACTCGAAATTTAAATTTAATTCCAAATATATTAAATATCTTAAACTTTTTAGCACCTGTGTATACATTTTCTATGCTAAAATGTCCAACCGTTCGTCTAAGCATAATCTTCTTCCCAAATAACTACCAACATATTATATCATACATTTTTTTTCTTTAAATAACTTTCAAAGCTTTTTTCTTCAACTTTATATCCGCACCCTTTATGCAGTTTCCCCGGATAAGAAATCTTTGATGCGGGATATTTTTTGCACATCTTTAGTCGTTTATCATAGACTGAACATAACCCTTCTTCTGTTACGTATTTACAAGCAAATATTAAATTTCCTTCCTCATCTTTTCCTCTTATGTAGAATCTTTTATACGCCGGAAACAAAAATTGCATTATTTTGAAATCTGTTGTTGTATAAGTATCAAAACTATACATATACCTGCAGCATTTGCCGCATTTTAAACAATGCCCAGTAATTTTATATTCCATTTTTTCAGGAACAAAATACGATAAAATTTCATTTTTTAATATTGTCAAAAAACTTAACATTATGCTTTTTTTACACCATTAAAGTATTTATTTGATAGAATATTAATATAATTATATTATAAAAAGCAGGCTGATGTTATATAAAAAACCGCTGCCCGAGGAGTATAAAATGAGAAATTATAACATTCCGAGAACCGGAAGAAGAAAAGCAAGCTTTCAAAATAAACTTGATACAAATCCGCTTCTAAGACTTATATCCGGAGTTGTGGTATTTGTGCTTGCAGTTACTTTGGCTGCAATTATGGCACTAAAGCTATATTTAATGTCACTTCCTCCGATAAAAAATCTTAATTCATTAAAGCCGAATATAGTAACAACATTCTGCGCAAGTGACGGAGAAATAATAAAAACATTTGCCGCATATACGTATTCTAATGTTGAACTCAAAGAAGTTCCTGAGCAATTGGTTAAAGCACTTATTGCCACAGAAGATAAAAACTTTTATCATCACCAAGGCTATGATTTAATGGGCTTAGGACGTTCTATGATTGCAAATGTTCTTGCAGGCAAAGTAGTGCAAGGCGCAAGTACAATTACTCAACAGTTATCAAGAATACTGTTTCTTTCAAATGAAAAAACATTCACAAGAAAAATAAAAGAATTACAAGTTGCAGCGCAAATAGAAAAAACAATATCTAAAGATAAAATTCTTGAAATGTACCTCAATAATGTGTATTTAGGCTCAGGTGCATATGGTGTAAAAGGTGCCGCAAAAATATACTTTAATAAAAACCTAAATCAATTAACATTGTCCGAAATGGCTCTGATTGCAGGACTTCCGCAAGCACCTTCCGTATATTCACCATACAATGATAAAAAACTTGCAGAAAAAAGACGTAATCAGGTTCTTTTGAGAATGCTTAAAATGAAATATATAAACAAAAAAACGTATGAAGAAGCAAAAAAAGAACCAATTAAATTATCAACAATGCCGATGTTGTATGCAACAAACAAGGCACCGTATTTTTGTGACTACGTAATGAAAGAGCTTGAAAAATTAGGCTTTAGTGAAGATGAAATTGTTAACGGCGGGTATAAAATAGTTACAACACTTGATTATAAGGCACAGCTTAAGGCAAATGAAGCAATAATCAAAAACTTAAACGCCTGGGGAATGAAAAATGATAAAAACCAAGCGGCTGTGTTCTCATTTAGCCCGATTGACGGCAGAATATTGGTGTATGCAGGCGGAAAAGATTATTCAAAGAGCCAGTATGATCGTGTAACCCAATCCCAAAGGCCATCAGGTTCAGCGTTTAAGCCGATTATATACACAGCAGCAATTGAAAAAGGTTATTCCCCAAACGATATGATTGATGATATGCCTGTAAAAATAGGAAATTGGACACCAAGAAACTATGCAAATAAGTATCGTGGAAAAATTCCTTTGTATACGGCATTAATGATTTCTTCCAACGTGTGTGCAGCAAGACTTATGGATGAAATCGGTGTAAGACCGGTAATCCAACTTGCAAGAGTTATGGGGATAACTACACCTATTCCTTATGACTACACTATCGCACTAGGTTCTCACAGTGTTAAACTGTTTGAAATGACAAGAGCGTTCGGAGTTTTTGCAAACGGAGGGTACAAAGTAGAACCGTATGCAATCGAAAGAGTTGAATCTTCGAGAGGTACAGTTTTATATGAAGCAAAGAAAGCAAGAACAACAAAAGTTCTGAATATTAATACTGCAGCAACAATGACCGCTATTATGAAAACAGTTATTACAAGCGGTACAGGCCGTGCCGCTAACATAGGAAAGCCGGCTGCCGGAAAAACAGGAACAACTGATGATAGCAAAGACGCTTACTTTATAGGTTTTACACCGGATGTTGCTACAGGTGTCTGGGTCGGTAATGATGACAACTCCCAGATGGGCGGAATTACGGGTGGTACAATTCCTGCTCTAATATGGAAAGATATTATGCTTGTTGCAACAGAACAGTATGGTAATGCCGATTTTGAATATCCTGAAATTGTTCTTAATCCGTTCAAAGCTTCAAAAATATCAGTAATTAATCCGGGAGATGCTTTCAAGCAAGAAAACGAAGAAGAAGATGATAAAAATAAAGAAGGTAATACAGCAGAAGACGGTAATTTTGCTCCGATACCGGATTCTGCAACAATAAAACCTGATTCTATAAAACCTGCCGAAGTTATACAGCAGACAATACCGCAAGCTATTACGCAAACAAAAAAGAAAGAAACTCCGCTTGTAGAAGTGCAATTAGAACGTACTGAACCGCCAAAAGTTAATTTTGCACCCGTACCAATGCCTTCTGCTGCGGTTGGACAATAATGAGGAAACAATCATGTTAGCAGATGATATAAAAATATTAAACGGTGAAAATAAGCATCAGAATGCCGGTTTTGAAAAAACCGAAAAAATAATAGATTATGAAACAAGCAGAAACTTAAGCTATTCAGACATTATAAGTATTAACAAAGGACTTGATGTCATAAGTGAATTCTATGATGTCATATCAGTAGCATCATCAACTCCTATGGGAATTTGTGCAGTAAGTTTAGGAAAAACAAAGGAAGAAGCTCTCACAAATGTAATTGATTCTAATCCGATTGACTTTATGAAATCTACAATAGTAGTTTCTAAAGAAATTGACAGTGATAATGCAAAAATGTTCAAAGATACAAATATAGTAGTTGCACCATCGTTTACAAAAAATGCAATAGATTACATGGAAAGTCACGAAATTGGTTATGTAACTGTTAAGACTCCGTTAAAAGATTACAAAAAATATTTAACAAATAAAATTATAGAGACACCATTAGGAACATTGATGCAAGCCCCAAATATGAGTGAACTGAATAAAGACTCTTTTACTATTGTTACTAAGACTAAGCCAAATGTTGAGCAAATAGAAGATGCTGTATTTGCATGGAAAGTTGCAAAACATGTGACTTCTCAAGCAATAGTAATTGCAAAAGACCTTAAAACTGCTGCAATAGCACAAGGACTTCAATCTGCATCTATAGAATATGCTCTTGACTATTCTTGCGACATGTCAAAGGAGGCAATTCTGGCATCTGATTTACCATTGACAATACATGACATAAACGTTGCCGCTCAGGGTAGAATCAGTACAGTAATAGTTCCGAGTGCAAACAAAGATATAATTTCTGCAGCGGATAAATATAACATTGCATTGATAACAACCGGCTTTACAAATATCTTATATTAATTTAATATATTTTCCAATATTTATTGACAATAAATGACTGTTATTCTATACTGATGGTATGGATAAATTAGAATATATTAAAAAATTAAATAAAATTGAAGAAATTGTAATTTCAAATCTTAATCTATTAGAAATTGCAAAAAATTATTGTGAAACAAATTTGGAAGAATCAGACAAATTTATGGCACTGGGAACAATCATAAACATAATGCTTGATTCACAGAAAATGTTGCTTTTTAATTTAGATGAACAATAAGAAAGAGGCTTGCAGCCTCTTTCTTATGTCTAAAATTTTTGTATTATAATTTCCAACTGTTTAAATATTCTTCCTGCTCAGGTGTCAGGGTATCAATTTCAATCCCCATAGTTTTTAATTTTAACTCTGCAATACTCTTATCAACGCTCTCAGGCAATGTATACAATTTGTTTTCTAATTTACCTTTGTTTTTTACAATAAATTCCATACCTAAAGCCTGATTTGCAAAGCTCATATCCATAACTGAAGCCGGATGACCTTCTGCAGCACCCAAATTAACCAATCGGCCTTCTGCTAAAACATATACAGACTTCCCGTTATTCAATTTATATTCTTCTAAATATGGCCTTATACGTTTAATTTCAGTAGTGAATTCTTTCAATCCGTTAACGTTAACTTCCCAATCAAAGTGTCCTGCATTTGCAACCATTGCACCATCTTTCATATTTAACAGATGAGGAATGTCAACAACATGCTTATCTCCTGTTACGGTTAAGAAGATATCACCTTCTTTTGCAGCTTCTGCAATAGGCATTACTCTATATCCTTCCATAGCTGCTTCCAGAGCCTTCAACGGGTCTACTTCACAAACAATAACATTTGCACCAAGTGCTTTTGCCCTCATCGCACAGCCTTTGCCGCACCAGCCGTAACCGGATACTACAACAGTCTTTCCTGCAATAAGAATGTTTGCAGCACGCATAATTCCGTCCATTGCACTTTGGCCTGTACCGTAACGGTTGTCATACAAGTGTTTTGTTAAACTTGTATTTACACCTACTGCAGGGAATCTTAGCATTCCGTCTTTTTCCATTGCCTGAAGTCTTATAATACCTGTTGTAGTTTCTTCTGTTGAACCGATTACTTTGTCTGCAAGCTCAGGATGTTCAATATGTATAGTTGAAACTAAATCACATCCGTCTTCAATAATTAGATCAGGCTTGTGGTTAATTGCTTCACGTATGTGAGACTTATACTGTTCTACGGATTCACCTGCAAGTGCAAAAACAGGTATATTATAATATCTTACAAGTGCTGCTGCCACATCATCCTGAGTCGAAAGCGGATTTGAAGCAACAAGAATTGCATCCGCACCCCCTGCTTGCATTGTAATACATAAAGCAGCAGTCTCTTTTGTAACATGAGAGCATGCTGCCAGTCTCAAACCTGCAAAAGGTTTTTCTGTTTCAAATCTTTTTTTTATTTGACCTAAAACAGGCATATCTTTCATTGCCCATTCAATATTATTTTTGCCTTGTTCAGCAAGTGCAATATCTTTAATATCATATTTTTGTTGTGTCGCAAACATAATAGTCCTTCCTATTTCATTAAGTTAGCCACGCTTACTGTAAATATTGTATCACTAACATTTACAATAGCCCATCTTAAAGGGTTAATGTTGCGTTTTGTTAACTCATTTTCAATATATTCTACTGTAGGATTACCATTATTTGGTATTTCTACTAATTTTGATTCAACTTGCATAAAATTCTCTTTATTCTACCGTTACTGATTTTGCAAGGTTTCTCGGCTGATCGACATCTTTTCCCAGAAATTCTGCTATGTAATATGCAAGAAGCTGCAATGGCACAATTGCGAGAGCCGGAGAAAGAATTTCCATAACATCAGGCACTCGAATAATATTTTCAAATAGCTCATCTAATTTAAAATCTTCTGAATTTGTAAGCGCTATCATTCTCGCATTTCTTGCTTTTGCTTCTTCTGCATTTGATAAAATTTTATCGTATACTTTTCCTTTCATTAAAACTGAAAGAACAGGCATTGATTCATCCAACATTGCGATTGGGCCGTGTTTAAGTTCACCCGCAGTATATCCGGTTGCATTGATATAACTTATTTCTTTCAGCTTCAATGCTCCTTCTAGAGCCGTTGCATAATTGACACCACGTGCAATGAAGATAAAGTCTTTTGAATTTGCAAATTTACGTGCACATTTCTGAATATCGCCCTTTGCAGTTAAGATATTATCTATTTTTTGCGGCAGCAAAATCAATTCATGTTTAAGCTTTGAAACTTCGTCTTTTGGCATGGAGCCCTTAACTTCTGCCATGTATATTGCAAGCAGATAGAATGAAATTAATTGTGCCATGTATGATTTGGTTGCAGCGACAGATACTTCTATTCCGGCATTAACAGGAATTAAACTGTCAGCTTCACGTGCCATGGTCGAGTCCGGTCTGTTTGTTACAATCAATATATGCGAACCTTTTTTCTTTGCCTGTCTTACTGCCGTAATTGTATCAGCAGTTTCGCCTGATTGAGAAACCCCTATTACAAGAGTATTTTCATTTGTAATTGTTTTTCTGTAAATATATTCACTTGAAGGTTCTACATCAACAGGGATTCCGCAAAAGTCTTCAATTAAGTATTTGCCCACCATCGCAGCATGAAGAGATGTTCCGCAAGCAACAATTTGAATTCTGCTCAAATTTTTAAGTTTTTCTTTGTTTAAAGTAACTTCATTCAGTTCAATAGGAGCATCCATGGTTCTCAGTTTTCCTGCAAGAACATTTCTTACAATATCAGGCTGCTCATGGATTTCTTTGAGCATAAAATGTTTATATCCCATTTTGCTGAGAGCAACAGGTTCCCAAGGCAGCGTTTCAATTTTTAACTCTTTTGGATTGTTATCAATATCTATTAATTTTACAGAATTAGGAGTAATTGTAACAATTTGGTTGTCATCTAAGTACATTGCTTTTTTTGTATATTTTATTAGCGCAGGAATATCAGATGCTACAAAGTTTTCATCTTCTCCGAAACCTACAACCAGCGGAGCGTTTCTTCTTGTTGCGACAATTGTATTTTTTACATCTTGATGAATCACGGCAATTGCATATGCGCCCTCAATTTCTTGTGTTGCAAGCCTTACTGCTTCAGTTAAGTCTTTAGTCTCACCGTATTTTGTTGCAACAAGATGTGCAATTGTTTCTGTATCGGTTTGAGAACGGAAAGTGCAGCCGTTTGCTTCCAATTTGGCTTTTAGTTCCTTGAAGTTTTCTATAATTCCGTTGTGAACAATTGCTACTTTACCGCAATTACAGGTGTGCGGGTGAGCATTTTCAACAGACGGCACGCCGTGAGTTGCCCATCTTATGTGACCTATCCCAATTGTTGACTTTGATATTTCATCATAATTATTTTGAACAATATTTCTCAAATTTTGCAGTTTACCTTGAGCCTTGAATAATTGGACTTTTCCCTCTATATTTAAAGCAACTCCTGAAGAATCATACCCTCTGTATTCCAGACTTGTTAATCCTTCAATTAGTATATCTACTGCAGTTTTACTCCCTACATATCCAACAATTCCGCACATATTCTCTCCTTGGAAATGACTAATTGACACAAGGAAAAGTATATAACTTTTCCTTTTACCAATTTATTCTAACACAAAATTGTTCTTGTCTTATTAAGAATATATTAATAAATTTGTTATTTAAGTTATAAAACAATATCTAAAGCTTTATCAATAGCTTTGTCCAGATATTTTTTAACAGTTTCATTATCAATAAAATCTAAACCTTGTTTTAGCCGGTAGCCAAAACTACTAACTGCATCCACTTCTGACATGCTACTTAAATTATTATGATTTTCCTCGAGAAATTCTATTAATGCACGACCTTCTAATTGATGTAATGAATATGTAATGGTTGCATTAAGTGCATTGCCTGCGCCGGGAAAAAGAGTTGCACCTTTGGTTGCTAAATTGGTGCCTGCAACAGCTCCGACTGCGACCGCAGAAATAGCAGCGGTATATCCTCCGTCACAGTCATAGATTCTAAAAATTTTTTTGCACATATTTTTTGTAATTAATGTTAGAGCAGCTGTATCACCAACAACAGTATTAGCAAGTAGACCAGCTGTTGTAGCAGCGCTGGCCGCATATCTGTTAACTGTGATTTCTGCACGTTGCTTCATCGTTTCGCTGCCATCTGTAAAGAAATTAAAGATACTTCTAAATGAAACATTTTGCTTACATCCAAATGATTGTTCTTGTTTTTTATCATTATTCTTAGATTTTTCTAACATTTCATTAACTGCTTCCAATGTTTTAACTGTCTTATAATCATTGGATTTTTTTGCTTCTGATATTTTTTTGTTATTTATCTCAATTAGTGCTTCCTGTGATGCGTTCAACACGGCCTTATTCTTGAATAAGTAATTACAAAAATCTTTATCCAAAAGTAATTTATTGTATTTGTTTATATCGTCTTTGTTATATCCCTGTACAATCTCTCCTGAATACAAAGAAAGAAATACGTTCTTATCCTTAAATGGAGTTATGTCTGTTTTCTCAATTTTATTTCTTTTAATATCGGATGGCATATTTATTATCATTCTTGTTATATCCATCAAAAAAGCTAAAGCAGCACCGCACTCGAGAGTAGGAATCCATAATTTTGAACCTTTATGCTTCTTTATTAAACCAAGATATAGCAACCCGCCGGCAGTTCCAAATAACATTCCTGTGCAGATTGTAGCACCCCTTTTTTTTAATTCTTCTTTTGCTTCTGCCTGTGTTAAATAATACTTAAATGACAAATTGTTGATTGGCTGAATTTGCACAACATACTCCTAAAAAATATCATCTAATATGTCTAATACGTGGTCAAATATATTTTCTGAGTGGTTTTTTGTAACTTCTTTTATTTCTGCATTTTTGGCGGTTTCTTTTAAGAAGGTTCCGCTACCATCTCTTTTCCCTGTCATCATGTCCCATGCAAACTTTATTTTTTTTAATAAACTATCATCAGGTGATTCGCCTAAGTTTCTAGGAACGTTATTGCCACTCATTGACGAGCCTTCTAAAATAGACAATTTTGGGGATTTTACTATTTTATATCTACAGAAATTAATTGCCGGAATCTTCATACACACCTCTTTTTACTCATGCTAACAATTTAATAGATTATGTCAATAATAATTAGCAAAATATTTACATTAATTAAAAATTTATATTATAATTGTCATATATTTTTCAATTTTAAAAATGCAAATACAAACTACTCAACATAACAATAATTTTAAATCAGGCTTAAACAAAAGTATATTAGCCGATGAGCTGACTGTAAATACAAAGAAACTACAACGCAGAATTGAACAGAAGTATAGAGTCGACGCTTATTTAGGCAATAACTCTGGAATTGCGGTTTGTCTTAAAAATGCTCTGACTATTTTCAATGAACTTTCTAAAAAAGCAGATGCGCAATTTTTTAAGATTGATTTTCCAAGTTTTAGCGTCTTTGATGATAATTCTTTGTTAATTGGAACACTAAAACATGGATTTTGTATTCCGGAGAGTCAGTTAGTTATAAAAGGTAAAAAAATATATAAAACAGGTTCAATATTTCAGCATAAAATTCGTAATTTGGAAGAATGGAATAGTTGTATTGAAGATGATTATGCAAAGGGAATAAGAAGTTCAAATCATTTTTTATCAGAAACAATTCATGAGATTTTGCATTCTATTTATTTAAGATTCATATATACTAAATATGGTTATAACGGTTTTTGCCATTATACAAGAGAAAAATATAAAACCGGAGAAATAATAGATGGGTCAACAATATTACAGCAATTAGAAACTAAAAGTTTTTCAAAATCAGAAAATGATATAATTCAGCATAACATTGGAAAATATGCAACCGGAAATCATAATCAGTATCATGAAGTTTTTGCTGAGACTTTTACAAAGCTCATATGTAATTGTCTTGATATAAATACAAATGAGATTATAAAAAATCCGTTTTGTGAAATAAAACGTTATCCAAAAGAATTTTTACAAATTTTAAAAAAAGTTTTAACAGTATAGCATTAAGAATTTGTAAAATCATTTTCTGAATTTACGTAAACATGTGATAAGGATTGTTGTAAGACCAACCCCGCAAAAAATCTTAAAAAAAAGTTTACGATTGAATCCATGTTCATTACCTCCGGAATCTTCTTCTTTTTTCATTTGTTTTTTTATATCAAACTTATCTTCCATCCCGTTAATATCGGGTAATATTTCCATCCCTGAACTTTGTCTGGTATTAATTGTGCTTACATAGATATCGTTGTTAATATTTTTAACACGTTTATTTGCATCAATATCAGAAAACAATGCTATTTTGGGCAAATTAGGCGGAGCCTCCGCTGCAATAAATTTGGTCGGAGAAACTTTCATATTTGATGAAGTATGCGCATCAAGATTTGAACCGTCTTGAGATTGGCTATAGTTCTGATTTAACGGTTGTTGCATATATAAATTACTGTAATTTGTTCCTATTTCTGACATGTTAGAACAGTTCTCCATACCTTAAGAGTTTTTGCAGCCTGTTTTTAGGCAAATACATCATTCCGATTTGCGCAGGAATATCAGGTGTATTATTTTTTAAACACTCGTCCATAAACTCATTTGCTGAAGGATTTGTAAATCTGAACCCAAGTTTATAAAAGAACATTGCCGGTGAAGCATCTTTGATAATCGGAGCTGAAAAAGTCACAATACGTCCATCTGTTTTTTTATCAAACATAGCTTTCTCTGCAAGTGCTTTCACCGCATCAGTTCCCAGCCCTCTACCGGGCTTCGGCGACTGAATATAGTCAATTATATAACAGTTTTTCAAATATTTTATTTTCCGTTTAACAGGTGGTGCAAGAATATTTCCGCTTGCAAAGAAATTTGCAGAGTTGCCTCCTCTGCCTCCTCCGGAGTCTTTTATTTCTTCTTCCACTATATCAACATAATCATCTTCGATTTCGCCAGGAATAATTATATTATCTCCACGCTTAATCTTTTTTACACGTATTGTAGCTTTCTCTTTAACCAGAGGAGTTTTGAAACCCAGAATGGGCGGCATCGACATGCTCGTCAGTGACGGGGTTGACTTTGCCACCGCAATCTGTGGACGCACGTCCATAGTTGTGATGTTATTAATCATACCTACCTAACCTATATTTATCTAACCTTACTTATATAAAGTATTTCTTTTCAAAAAAATTGCCAGTTTTATAAAAAATTGTAAACTTTTGTTACATAATAAAGATGTAGAAAAGAAAAAAATCAGGTGTAGAATGACACATGACTTCATTTAAAAACATACACAGTAGTTTGCAGGAAAAATTAAAATTTTTCTGCAAACTTAAATCATTTATATGTATGATGTCGTATTTAAATTAATGTTTTATTCTGTTAAATGAGGGATGGTGTAACCTCATCTTGGAAGGGGAAAATATATGTTTAATACAGCATTGAAGCTTGAACCGGCAGAAATTTCGACTTCGATAACAAAAAATTGGACCGAACAAGCTATAGAATGTTACAAGCTTAATGGCAATTGTGCAGAGTGTTCAATACATAAAGCGCATTATTCTTTTAATTGCCAAATGCCACGTGTGGTTGAAATATTAAAACTCCTTAACGGAGAACCGAAAGAATAATCTGTGAAACATTTTTTTATATAAAGATATTTCCTATCTTTTCTAAAGAAATTACATCATTGAATTCTTTGCGTGTTTTGTTTGTTTTGACAGGAGCTGCATCATAGCCTAGCGTTATTATGGCGGAAAGAATTTGTTTGTCATTCAAATTTAATTTTTCTTTTACAGTTTTATAAATTTCTTCATTTGTTCCCGTAATCTCGTTTCCCATAGCTCCAATTATACAAGAACTGATTCCTAAAGATTCCGCTTCAAGCATCATATAAGAAATCGGATAAATTACTTGTTCTAAAGAGCGTATTAAAATTCCATCGTTTCCTTGCATTGCAGGATTTACTGCAGGGTTGTTAATTTCCGTAATTTTTGCTTGTTCCCATGCTAATTTATCTGCAACACATACAATTAGAACGTCAGCATTTTTCACATGTACCTGACCCAAAGCAAGTTCGCTGAGTAAGTTTTTATTCTCTTGTGATTTAATTAATATAAATTTCCAAGATTGCACGTTCATCCAAGACGGAGCCAATCTACCCGCTTCAAGAATCCTTTTTAAATCATCATCGGAAATATGTTTATCTGAATATTTACGAACACTTTTTCTTGATTTGATTAAATCTAATATATCCGACATAACTTGCTCCTTATTTTGTAATTGTATTACTAATATTTAGCCTTCAGCAATAACAATAGTGAAGTCACTGCCTACAGAATAATTTTCAGTTGGGTCATATATAAATTGCATTTTGTTTAATTCAGGTACTTTTTTCTGCAACCAATTATAAAAGTCTACAGAAACTTCATTTTTGTTTGCAACAAATCTTGAATGAGAAAGATGGGTAATCTTTAGCATATTAACTTCATATCCGAGTTCATTGAGTTGAACTTTTATTGCTTCCGCTTGAGGTTCTTTAAGAGGCGAATACATTATACCGGCCTTGAATTTTGTTACGTCAACTTCCTGCTTTTCACGATATATCATCCTGTCAATCACTTCTTGCGTCTTATGCGGATCCAGAATCCAATAACTTATGTATCCTTTTTGATTTGGTGCACCGGGGAGTGTAGCAATTTCTATTTTATTTTCGTCTACGCTACGGGCAAATGCAGCATATTGAGAAAGTTCATAAAAACTCATATCGGTTTTTACGTAGGTACTGAAAATATTTAAGACTTCAGGGATTTTTGTTATAATTTGCGGAGAATGAAGTTTTTCAAATAAACTTCTTATAAACCACTGTTGACGTTGAGTTCTTCCGATATCCCCCAACCCGTCTTTTCTGTATCTTAAATAACCAACAGCTTGTTTTCCGTTCAACAGGTTTTCACCCTTTTTTAAATCAATATGTAAGTGACCTGCCCAATCGTGATATTTCATTGGCTTTTCAACATAAATAGGAATACCGCCCAAAGCATCAACAACTTTTTCTACAGCTTCATCATGTATAATAATATATTTATCAATTCGTATGCCGAAAGTTTCTTTTAAAGTCTTCTTAACAAGATTGATTCCGCCTATTGCGTGGGCAGAATTTATTTTTTGAACACCTTTGTTATCAGGTAAATACACTTTACTGTCTCTGGGGATTGAGATTGCTTTTACGGTATGAGTTTTATGGTCAATATTAACTACCATAATTGTATCAGAGCGAGTTCCTTCCCATAGTGAAGTGCCTTCACCGTTAGAATCGACACCAAGAAGTAAAATATTTTGTCTGCGGGGTGAAAATGGAACTTGAAAATCGTTCTTTTTCGCAGCTTTAAAAATACCGTTTTCAGATTGAACTTGATTGATTTTATTAAGTATAGAACTGTTTTCAACAATAATAACGCAAATGATAACGGCGCATAAAATTGCAAAAACAACTGTAAATAGGAGTTTTGCAAAATTTGATGTCCCTTGGCGTTCTTGTCGTATTTGATTTAAAAACGCTCTATATTCTTCTTGTTGATTATTATTCGCAATTTTCATTGAATTATCTCTCTTAATGAAAATTATATTTTAACCAAAAGGGTAAATCAAGTTGAGATTTTATGAAGTTAAATTTTTTATCTTGTTATTAAAATTTGATAAGCTAAAATTATTTTATGAAGAAGATATTATTTATAAATTTTGGCGGATTGGGTGATGAAATTTTATTTTTGCCTTCAATAATTTCTGTAAAAAAAGAGTTTCCAAATTCTGAAATCACTTTGGCACTTGAACCGAGGAGTAAAGGAATTGTTTCTTTGACAAATATTATTGATAAAACTCTTTTTGCTGATATTAAAGGTAAGAATAAATATTTTGAGCTTTTTAAGCTTTTGATAAAGATTTGGCGAGGAAAGTTTGATATTGTTATATCTTCAGGCTCTAACAAATTTATTTCTTTATTTTTGTTTTTAACTTTTATAAGAAAGAGAATAGGATATAATTCAGGAAAAATAAGCGAACTTTTATTGACAGATGCTGTTAAATTGAATAAAAATCAATATGCTGCAAAAATGTATCACGATTTAGTCAAATGTATAACTAAAAATGAGACAAAGCTGCCGCAAATTGATGTTGTCCGAAAAGAGACAGAGAAAGATACTGTTCTTATTCATCCCGGAGTTAGTCTTTTAAGCGTTAAAAAAGGAATTATTAAAACTATTCCTGCATATGTTTGGGCAGAAGTTACAGAAAAGCTCGCAGATAAAGGTAAAAAAGTTATTCTGGCAGGCGGTCCGGATGACAGAGAAACAATTGATACAATTGTAAAAACTGTTCCTGAAAGCAAATATTTGAATTATTTCGGTAAAACAAAGAGCCTAAAAGAATTAGCAGAACTTATTTCAAGTGCAGAAGTTTTCTTGTGCTCGGATTCTGCTCCGCTTCATGTTGGGGTTGCTCTCGGAGTTAAAACATTTGTTATTTTCGGTTCAACGGACGATAAGAAATTAATTCCGCAAAACGATAATGTTATCCCCATAAAAGCAAATTGTTCTTGTCCTCTTCAACCTTGTTTGTGGGAGAGAAGGCAAACGACTTGTGAATCATTAGATTGTTTGAAAATCTCTTCAGATGAAATTGTAAACAAGATTTTAAACTGATTTTTTTTAATAAAAATTTATGCTAAAATAATTAAAAACATAAGAGGTAACAATGGCAAAAGGTTTAGAATTTGATCCGGGTTTTGGACCCCATATAATGGCATTTCAGGGAACTGTAGAATATTTGTATGCTGATATTAACAGATTTAAAAATTTTTCACAGAGAAAGACAAAATTTTTGCAATATCATAAAAAAATTCTGGAAGTTTTTAATAACAATCTCGGTTTTTACATCGGTTGTTTGATGTGGGCAGCATATATTAAAACTCAAGATGAACAAAAAATACTTCATAACCATTGTTTTGGCGATAAGTATGACGAAGAAAAAAATACATTAGAAACTGATTTTATGATAAAGTTTGTTGAACTTTTCCCGAGGGATATGAAATACTTTTTAAATGAAACTTTTGAGTTTCCTTCTTATGTTATGAATTTACTGACATTATATAAAGAATTTCTAACTATTAATAAGGGTTTTGTTGAAACTAAAAACAATACTGACATAAAACTTCCCGAAAAAATAAAAACAAAAGAAGCGGAAAGTTTTAAAACAAAAATTGATGATATAATAAAATCAAAAGATTTGTCAAAATTTATAGAAATAAAAGAACTTATAATATAAATAAATTTAAGGTAAAGTATGTATGAAAAGAATAGCAATCGTTACCCTAATAGCAGCCGGAATATTATTTAGCAGCGCAAATATTGAGTGTTTGGCGCATGACCATGATGCAGAACACGCTGAACTTTTTAAAACAGTTGTTGTAAAGGATGGTACAAATCTTGATATAACAGAGTGTGTTGCACTTGCATTCAGAAACAGTCCCAAAATTAAACGTAAAAAATATGAACTTGATATTGCGAAAAGTAATGTAGGGATTGCCAAATCTGCATTTTTTCCTGTTATAGGAGCCAAAGTCGGATTCTATAATCAAACAAATTCTAATAAAAAAGTTTATGGCAGAGAATATAGAGAGCTTCCGAATGTAGCAGCAACCGTAAATCAGCTGGTCTGGGATTTTGGTAAATCAATTGCAAATATTAAAATGGAAGAATTCTATAAAATCGGTGCAGAATATGAATTTATGGATAGTCTTTGCTCAACTCTGTTTGATGTAAAGAAAAAATATTATGAAGTATTAAAAGCACAGGCAAACGTTGAAATCGCAAAAGACAATGTAGAAATTTGTAAAAAATACCTTGAGAATGCAAAAGGCAAACCTGATAAAACAACTGCAAAATTTCATCTTAGCAGAGCACTGTTTGAATTAAGTTACAATGAAACATTATTGAAAAATGCAAAAGTTGCACTAAGTAATGCCATGTTTATAGATAATGCACCGGAATATAAAATAGTCAATACAAAAACATTTAATTATAATCACGATTATGGTTATAAAGAACAAAAAATTCCTCCTGAATTTACACCCCATAATTTTGATTTCACAAAAGATAAAGCAGTAGAAATTGCATATGCAAGCAGTCCTGACTTAAGAGTTTTAGAATCAACTAAAAGTGCGATGGAGCAAGCATTAAAATATGTAAAAAAAACATATTTCCCCGATTTAACAGCTAATGCAGGCTACGGTTATAATAATTCCACAGAAGCTTCAAACAGCAGTTTCGGTGTTGGTGTAAATTTAACAGCCGGCGTAAATCTTATGGAGTTAAAACATTCTATCAGAGGTGCGGATGCTCAATTAAAGCTTGCAGATAATGAGATAAAGCTTTTTAAGAAAGATTTGTATTATGAAATACAGGAAGCATTTAATAATTTAGAGTTTGCTCAAGAGGATGTTCCTTACTCAATGAATACAGCGACTCAGGCAATAGAAAATTTAAATCTGGTAGAGCAGTTGTATAAATCAGGAGATTTAGATTATGTGGCACTTCAGCAAGCAAGAAAAGATTATATTACAGCTATGCAGAGCTATATAACAAGTTTGAATTTTTATAATCAATCACTGATTCAGGTTGAAGAAGCTCTTCATTATCATATAGTAGATATTCACCACAAAACTCAACACGCAATGATAAATCACTCAGACGAGCTGATAGAACACCTTAATGAAGCTCTTGACTGTGATGAGAAAGAAACTAGAACAAAAAAACATAAAAAATCGAAAGATAATTTATAATATGAAGGTGCGGAAAAATTCTCAAAAATTTGTAAATTTTTGTTAATTTTCGTTGTTAAAATATCAATTTTATTCTTTTCTGAAACTTATATAAAGTAGGGAATAAGTTAAAAGAGGTAAGATATTATGGGAAAATTAAATGTTACTTTAAATTTGTTGAAACCTGTTGTTAAGCTTTTTAATCGTAGTGGTAAAAAAGTTATACAAGAAGCAGGCGCATATACACCTAAAACAAAGACATATATTGATAGGGCTACTGGCATGACTGTTTCGGAAAGAGAATTTTTATCATCTGGCGGAAGCCGGAAAATGGTTCGTGTATTTGAAGGTAAAAAAGCAGACGGTTCTATTTTTACTGAAACAAAAGTATATGAATCAGACTTAGACGGAAAATTTTTCTTCGGGCAAGGCGGAAATGAAGGTTTGGCAATACACAGAGAAAAAAGTGTCTTAAGAGAAAAAGGAGCCGGAGTACTCGGTGGAGATAGAATTACAATCAATAAAAAATATAATGAAACAATGGGTATGACTGAACATGAAGAAACTTTAATTAAAGAACTTAATGAAGCCGGTGAATTGGAACATAAAGACTTGGTCAGAAAATTCAGACATTGGGAAAAACCTCAGCACGCAACTCAAGATAGAGTCTTTGAAGATGTAAAACTTCCACATTCTGTTTCTGATATGTATAAAATATCTCCGGCAAATCACAGAGAATACTTACATACATTAGATGATGCCAATAATGCAAGATTTTTCCCGAAAGGTACAACTTCTGCATATTCAAGAGCAATAACAGCAAGGGAACAAGCCGCAATTGAAGCAGCTAAAAAAGCAAAAGATGAAGCAATTAAAGCGGCAGAGGCAGCAGAAAAAGCTGCAAAAGAAGCTGCTGCAAAACAACCCAGAATCAACATCGCAAGAGTTCTTGGCGTTTCTGCAGATGAACTTATAGTAACGGAAAAAACTCTTGCAAAT
Source organism: bacterium (assembly GCA_017480425.1). Classification (GTDB taxonomy): domain Bacteria; phylum Cyanobacteriota; class Vampirovibrionia; order Gastranaerophilales; family Gastranaerophilaceae; genus CAG-196. Next base: position 34,682 of record JAFVAR010000043.1, read on the forward strand.
GGCGGTGTTGAAAGAATTTATAAATTTCCCGGAAGTGATAAAGTTGTACTAAAAACTTTTGATCAAGGTATTCTTCACAAAGAATGGGTTTATGGCGGAAAACAAGAATTTGTATACTTAAAACAAGTTGGCAAAGACAAACCGTATATAGTGTCTAAAAATGGTAATTTTACTCAACTAAAAGGATTGTCGCATGATAAATATACTCAAAAGCCTATTTATGTTAATGAGCAATACTATTTTAACGGAACAGATTCTGCAAAACGCACTTGGATGGGATACAATTGTGAATTTGAATGTGGAGAAACAAATTTTAATATAAAAATAGCAAATCAAACTCCGGTAGCAGAAAGGCTTCAATATGAACCGGCAGAATTCCAAATATCTGCCTTACATTGCGCAAAGAAAAGTCATATCGAGTCAGACATTAGACGTACAATGGGACCAAAAACAAAGGATGCGGAAAAAATGTGCAAAGAAGCTCAAGAAAAAGCAGAAAGCATTTTTGATGCATCAGAGCGTTCATACATTAATCTTGATAAAATAACCGAAACCCTCAAATAAAGCTATAATATATTTCCAAAAATAATGCTTGGCTCTTGGGGAATCTCTTTTCCGAATGCTTTAGATTTCGAAGAAGTAGTTATAAAAAGTTTTTTCTGGGCTCTTGTAATTGCAACATACAAGAGCCTCAGACTCTCTTCAGAGTTAAACTTTTTAAGTTCAATATCGGATTTTGGTTTATATTTAGGGTTAAATGATTTTACTTCTTCCATAAACATTGAAGATGCTTTTAGTTTAGCTTGATTTATATCTATAGAAAGTGACTTTTCACTCATTTCCGGCAAAAATACATACTCAAATTCATCTCCTTTTGATTTATGAAGAGTCATTATCTGAACTTTGCCTCTCATTGCTTTTGTGTCTTCCTCTTCGGAAAAGAATTTAAAACCGCTCAAAGTCGGTTTTTTAGAAAGTTCCTCCAATCTTTGAAGTGTTAAATCAAATTTACCGGTCAAACTAAGACGTTTAACCAAAATACCGATAAGATACACATTTGATTTTTCTATATCACTTGTGTAATAAAATAAGCCGATTCGGATTACCAATTCTTCGAGCGGCAAAGTTGATGAATTTAACCAGTACTGCATATCCCACAAAAATTGTGATAAGTCTTCAGATTCAATTTCATCTCCGTTTTTTTCGATAAACGGTTTTTCACAAGCTCTGATTTCAAGCTGCAATCTTGGTTTATAAAAACCTTGTTCTGCAAGAGTTTCATATGTAGATACAACCATTTCATTATCAAAAGGATTCTGAATGAATTTCAGTATTGAAAATATGGTATTAAACACTCCTTTTTGCCCAAGTGACTCACTTCTGGTAATGGTTTTAAGCCCTGCATCATTAATAAAAGAAGTCCAAGAAGCAACTTGATAATTGTTTCTTAAAAGAATTCCGATAGTTGCATTTTTATTTAAAGTTAAAATATTTTTTATTTCTTTTAAAACGTAATTTCTTTCTGCAAATTGGTTTTCAAATACATTTGAAAAAATTGCTTTTTCTTGAACAGGATTTTTCCCGGAAACTCCATGCATATGAATGTTATAAAATGCTTTTGGCAATTCCTGACTTCCCCAGTCAACAAGTTTATTAGCAAGGGTCATAACATCTTGTGTACATCTTTGAGAATGATCCATTTCTACCTTTTTATCGGCACTTGCTATAAATTTTCTGAAACCTTCCACATCAGCGTTTGAAAAAGTTGTTGTTATTGCCTGGTTAATATCACCGCACCTGATTATGTTTTTATATTTCCCACTCAAAAGTCCGATAAGACGCTGCTGAACTCCTGATGAATCCTGTGCTTCGTCTTCTATGATATATTCACAAATATTTTGATAATATTCTAAAATGTCCGGATTATTTTCAAGCAGTTTGACCGACAAAATCAGAATATCATCATAATCAATCATATTAAATTCTTGTAATTGCTTTTGATATTCAAGAAAAAATGTTTTAAACTTTTCAACTTTTTTATCAGTAATTTGTGTATCAATGTTTCCTTCTTGTAATTTTAAAACGGAGATTGCTCTGTCAAATTCTTCAAGCTCTGTTTTTGTATATTTGCCTGTTACGTTTCTCAAAATTCGCATTCTCTGAGTATCATCACAAATGTCAAAATCTGAAGTTAAGTTTAATCTCTCAAAATTTGAATTTTCTTTGATTATTTTTAGAGCAAGCCCGTGAATTGTGCTGATATTTGGAAGTGCAGTTGAATTTGGACACATATTTTTTATGCGCTCTCTAAAATTTCTTGCAGCAGAATCCATATATGTTAAAACATATATATTTGACGGATTTACCCCTTTTTGCATCAGTTTTATAATAAGCGCAAGTAAAATAGTTGTTTTTCCGGCTCCGGGAACTGCTGAAATTGCCATAGAACCTTGTTTGTATTCAAGCACAGGCATTTGATCTGCTCTCGGTGTGATAGTATATGCCGGTTTAACATCGGTCATATTATTATAGTTATCAGCTGCCAAAAACGGTTCAATTCCACCTAAGTTTTCAACACCGGAAGGGTCGAACAAACTCGATAAAGCGTATGTATGCTCTTTTGCAAGCAACAGCAGCTTTCTCAATATTCTTGCTGTTTTCTGGCGTGATAAAAACATATCATCTTCAACTGTATATTCTTCTTTTGTCCAATCAGCCTGCATAACCCAAGCATTATAAAGAGGCCCCGTATCAGTTTTTACCCATTCGGAACTTGATACATCAAGCCAGAATTGGTATTTTGAAAAAATCTTATTATCTATGATTTTTTGAGGTGTTGCAATAATTAAATCATTATCAGAAATTTCTAATGTAGAACTCGGATTCTCTGCAATAATTGAGTTTTCAAATTGTGTAATGATTTCTCCGGCTCTATCTTTCACTGTATTTTCTCCAAGAACACTTTCAAAATCTCTTAATTGTTTAATAAAAAAATTAAATTTATTAATCTTATTTTCATCAACGTATTTAACAATTCCTTTGAACATATCAAAAACTTTTAGCGAGAGTTTTGAATCTGTCATTTTAATTTCATTAAATTTTGTTATAAAATTCTGATATTCCTTATTATAATGTTCAAGTTCAATTTCAGGTAAAACCCCTGTTTTGTCGTACATTTCCAATATTGGTTTAGTATATTTAAGAGGTATTCCGATGTAATCAGAAAGTATGCTCCTAAGCTCTATTTCTGATATATCAATGTCTAACATTAATTTTAAAATGTTTAAGCTGGCTTTTACTAATGGATTATCAGCCAATTTCTCACTTCCTGATATAAACATAAGATTACATATTTTTGCTAAATTTTCTGTCAAAGTAAATTTGAGCATGTCATCCTGAAGTGGTGTTATAATGGTAATTTCATTAGGAGAAACATTTTGCGCAAATAATTCTTTAACCTTTGAAATTGTATAATCCAAAATTTCTGCACGTTTTGACAAAGAAACTAATGAAAATTTTTCCAGAGGTTCTTTTTGATTTTCTAAAACATTTCCAAAAATGATTTCTCCGTTTTTAAAAGATTCATTATCAGATTGTATTTCCTCTCGGAATAGAGTTTTTAATTTATATTCTATTGAAGTATCAGCACTTAAATACCCGCACCTGCTTGAACCAAGGGAATCAAAGCATATTACCCAGTCTTTTAATTGAGGTTTTAAATACTTAATAAATTCAAAACAAACAGGGGTCATTTCGTCAGCATCATCAAGCAAAAGATATTTAATATTTTTAAAGTAACCTGTATTTTTGTACACATGATTAAAAATAAGAGTTTGCCTTAAATAATCCAAACTTCGTTCTTTTAGAGTTGAAGATAGAAGCTTTTTAATAATTGCTTCCGCATCATCTGCAAAAGCTTCTTTTAATATTTTTGCACGCTCCTGCACGTCATTATTATTCAAATTATTTTGAACAATAAGAGCGTACCTTCTGAAAATTTGATGCAGAAGTGATTTTTTTGAATTGTATCCTTTAACTTCAATATCTTTTAAAATATCTTTAAGAATAAATTGCGAAACCTCTAGTCCGACAAGATTCGGCAGTATATATGATTTGCTTGTCGGAATTGAGTTTTCGACAAAGCACCAATTATCAACAATGGTATTATATACTAAGGAAAAAAATGAATGTATATTTAATTTTTCTATAGCGGAAGCGGGTATAAGTTCAAGGATTTTATCAGTACATCTTTTTTTAATGTTAGAGTTTTGCACTAAAAAAAGTATTTCAGACGGTTTTGCTCCTTCTGAGATATAATTTAAGTATTTTTTGATTAAAATATCTTCCCGAAAATCGGCTTTAATAAAATTTAATAACATACTCCTTATGTACTATTTTATCACAAAGTATATTCAAAACTCTTGCAAAATTATAAAATTTTTAATAGAATAGTTGAGTAAGCTATTTTACGAACACACACAAATTTAGAAGGAGATTAGAAATGGCAAAAACTAAAGAATTTAAAGGTATTCAAGAACAAATTATTGAATCAGCTGGTACGATTTACAACTACCTTTCAAACAAAGGTGAAGTTTCTATTAACAAGATGAAAAAAGACTTAAGCTTAAATGATAACTTTACAGAAATGGGCTTAGGCTGGTTATCAAGAGAAGATAAATTAGAATACACTCAAAAAGCTAAATCAGTTACAGTTAAATTGAGATAGTTTAATAAGAGAATATAAATTAAAAGCGGTTTTAAAAATTTTTAAAACCGCTTTTATAATTTTATTGACTGCAAAATTTGTCTATGATACACTTATTTTGCAATACACGAGTATTGTTGAAAATTTAATGTATGGGTGCGTAGGACTCCGCTGAGGAGTTGACTAAATGTCAAGTCCGAAGATGGAGTAGGCGAGTTAGGCGTAAGCCGATTGAGCCGTATACAAGATATACCAACTGCGCATTCGAAAATTGAAAATTTAATATATGGGTGCGTG
>JAFVAR010000044.1 GCA_017480425.1 bacterium
ATGTGGTTATCCATTAAACTGCGTGTTTTCTCTTCTTCTTTTGCTTCATTTTCTTCTTCTCTTTACCTCGCAATTAAAGAGAAGAAGAAAATGAAGTCTATTTTGAAATTTAAATACAACAAAATATACATTTTGTTGTATTCACTAAGTTAAATCTTTGTAACCTGCAAATTTTCTTGCATTGTAGAATGTACGTTTTGAATCTGCATCACCTACATACCTCCAATGCCAAGCTTCTTCCATTACACCTTGCGCATTATTTTTACCAAATGATTGTTCAAAACCGTATTCTTTTGCATGCACTTTTAACCACTCATATGCTCTCTTTAATTTTTTATCAGATAACCAGTCCTTATTATTTCTGCTCCTGTTACCATCAATCGTAATATCACATGCATACCCTGTATGATGCTCTGTATACCCCATAGGTGCAACAGCTTTTATTCTATGCGGTAAATTTGATATAGTATATGGATCACTTTTATTCTGCTTTAAACTTTGAAGTTGTTGAGCACGACTTCTGTAAGCAGTAGTATAGCTCAATGTGTATCCAAGATCCTTCTTCATTGCAGCTGCCATTTTATTAAATGCGACTTTTGCGTTTGATTTTAGTCCACCGCCCAATTTTGCATCAGCATACTTAAAATGTATTATACCGTTCATTTTTACATAATCACCCGTATACGTACCGTCAAAGACTTTTTGATAATCTCGCTGCGGTGTATCTGAATATGCTTGAGTCGTAGCTGTAGTTTTAGACTTAGTATCTTCTGTCTTTCTATCCGCTACAGGAGCATGTGAAGTTTTAACAATTTCTTTTCCTTTTTCAGTACTTGCAGGAGCTATATCAAAGTGCCAAGGTTCCCTTGTAAAGTTTTTAAAATTACCTCCCCAGCGCATACCAATACTTGTGGCGTATTTACCAAGTTCGTCTAATTTAGGTCCTCTTGATGCTCCGTCTATTCGGACATCCACTGCACAACCTCTCAGATGTCTTGACGTATTGCCTTTTGCAGCAGGAGCACCGTTTGCAATCAGTCCGTTTTGCTGGCTTTGTGTTCTAAAACAGCTCGCTTTACCATTCATAGTGAGTTTCCAACCTTTATTATTTGCATACACAAACAACTTTTCTACTTTTCTCTGCATTTCAGGACGCAGTTTCTTTACGTTTGCAACACTATCTCCCATAATGCTGTAATTTACATCACTCAATGTAACAGAAGTTCCGTCTGCAACATTCTGTCCTTCACCGCTTCTGACTTTATAGCTTGTTTCAAGAGGCTTAAACGGCTTCATTTTTAACGGATTAGAGTTTCTGTTACCAAATAATCCGTTTTGCATAAATGGGACTGACATAGGCATAAAATTAAATAACGAAGATGTGTAATTTGCGCCTCTGACAAAAACATCCTGTTTAAAATTACCTGCAAAAGGAAAACTCAGATAATTGCAACTACTAAAAGTCGGCCAATTTTGGTTATTAAAAAGAGGTGCGCAATTAAAACCTAAATTCGCCCAATTCCACACAGTTCCGACACCACAAGTATTTCCAAACCAACCGGCATTGGATAGAAATGGCATAAACCATCCCGTATTAAAAAAATTTCTATTGTTGTTGCAACATAATATACTCATAGCGCCTCTTATATATAAAAAGTATACAAAAGAAACAAAATTGCCCTTTTTTAGTAAATCATATTACAAATCTTTACAATAAAAATGTTTTTATAATTTATTTAATGTAAGCAAAACAACCATTTTCAACTTTTAACAACTTCATTACTTTAACCTTGTAGCTTCTTTTAATAATCCTCTTGCATTTAATCCATCAAGGATTCTAAAATTAAGCAAGTTTCTGTAATTTCTCATGCCGGGTGCGAAAGAAGAAACTATTTTTTCTGATGACTGTTTTATTAAATCCTCTACTTTCTTCATATCCTTAATTAAACCTGTCTTAAATCTATCCGGTCTGTATACTGTCCACATTTCATACGGATAGTATGTAGAACGGCATTCATTTGCATTTTGATTATACAACATTTGATAAAAAACACCTCTTGGCATACTATAGAATGTTGTAGGCATATTTCTGTAATACGGATCCAACTTCGGAGGATGTGAAACAAATGGTGTATCTATTTCTTCTTCCGAATCATAAAAAACATCTTCCAAATACTCCATTGAGCCAATGCATACAAGCTTTATTGACTTAGACAAGCGTTCTGTCAGTCCTAACTCCTCTGACCACTCAGATAATAAATCTAAAAACGATGTAACACCTTTTCCTGATGATATATAATCTGTTAATATTGTTGGTTTTCCTGTCTTTTCATAATTTTCAACCAAAGATTTCGGATCAACTCCGCAATCACTTAAATATTTTCTGTATGCTTTTATTTGTTCCGGAGAAGGTACATATGTTTTGTTTTTATGCATTCCTGAATACCCTCCTGATAAAGGGTTATAATAGAACCAAGAACCGGAAAACGCTACAAATTTATACCCCGGAATTCCGTCTTTCATCCAACAAGACGCATTTAAAAACCATTTGGGACTTCGACCTAAACAAATAATTTGATGGTCCTTATATTGATTATAAATTGATGAAATTTTTATAAAATCATCCATATCTTTTTCCCTATAAAGAGGAATCTTAGGATAATCTTGATCTACTAACTGAGACTTATCTACCATTTGATCAAATATTTGAATTTTCTTTCTATAGAAATTCTTTTTAGTCTCTGACATAGCACAATAATCTTCATACTCTATATCAGGAACACTTCTGAGTTTATGAGCATCATCTGCAAAGCCCGTAAATGAAACATTATAATTACAAGGGTATCTGAATTTTTCTATTGCAGATTGTGAGAATTCCGCATTATTCTTAATTTTGATGTTATTTTGCAAATTTTGCTGTTTATAGTTATAATAAAATCCTTTTGGTTCTATCGACAATACTTTCATAAATCATATTCCTATTTTTGTACAATATATAAAAACCGGTCAAAAAATTTTTTGCGCCGGTTTTTATTTATTTTTTCAGATTTCTTTTTATGACTTTATAAGTTCTTTAACTTCTTTTCTCTTAATCTTCCTAGTTGTAGTTCTTGGAAGAGCTTCCCGTCTTATTATTATATTGACAGGACGTTTATATGGAGTTAACCTTTGAAGTAAGGTTTTTATATCAGCCCTTATCAACTTGTCTATTTCATCATCTGTATGGTCATTATACAAATACTCTTTTGGAACAACTACCGCTACAACTTCTTCGGTACCATCTTTTGCACCAAATGTTCTTGATGCACCAAATACACAAACTTCCGCTAAGTACTCACTTTTTTCCAGAACTGATTCAACTTCTTCCGGTAAGACCTTTTTACCACCGGATAGTACAATCATATTCTTAATTCTGCCTGTTATATAAATGTGTCCGTTTTTACCTATTTTTGCAACATCACCAGTATGAAGCCATCCGTCTTTTTCCAATACTTGTGCAGTTAATTCAGGTTGATTGTGATACCCTTTCATAACCGCAGGACCTTTTAGCATCAATTCGCCGTTTGATGGGTCAATTTTTGCCTGCCAGCTCTTCAGCGGTCTTCCTACAGATGCTAAGTCTGTAACATTGTCATTATTAATCGAAACAACAGGGCTTGTTTCAGAAAGTCCATATCCCTGAAATACCATTATACCTATTCTGTTAAAGAATTTACCTACATGGACATCCAACGGAGCACCACCTGACAAACATCCTCTAAACTTACCGCCAAACTGTCTGTGAATATCTCTGAACATAAGTTTTTTTATACAATAAAATGGTACAAACTTTGCTAAGAAATACTTAAGTTCAAACCACCTTTTTCTAAAGAAAGAATAATTTTTCATAACATCACTTTCAAGTGTTGTTTTTAAAAGCTTTAAAAAGGCAGGAACAACTATCATAAATTCAATTTGCCTGTCTCGCATCATTTTCATGATATCTTTTGGTTTAAGGCTCTGTGTATAATAAACAGAATAGCCATAGTTTAAAAATGATGAAAAACCTACTTTCATTTCAAAAAGATGATTCATAGGCAGAATTGATAAAATCGAAATTCCTTTTCTTGGAAGAATTTTATCAAAAGCTTCTTTTATATCAACTAACTGAGATGTTATATTTTTAAAACATATTTCTACACCTTTGGGAGCACCTGTTGTACCTGATGTATAAATAACAAATGCTGTCGCTTTAGCTCCTCTGACTCTCCATTTTGCATCATATTTATCCGGAAGTTCATAAATATTTTTGTAACCTTCATTTTGAGAATTCTCATCCAAAACAAGAATAGTTTTAAGTGAAGGAAGTTCTTCTTTTAGCATTAATGCTTTTTCCAAATAATTTTGAGATACTAACATTATAGTAGGCTGACAGTCTAATAGAATTGATTTCAGCTCATATTTTGTTAACTTTATATCCAGAGGAACGCTTACAGTACCTGCAAGAATAGATGCAAATACACAAACTCCGTATTCCGGTTTTGATTCCGATAGAATTGCGACTTTGTCACCTTTTTCTACTTTAAGTTCCTCTATCATGTAAGTTGCAAGTTTTCTGGATAAAAGACTTACTCCCTTATATGTGAACTCTCTCCATCCATATTTGCTTCTCATCCCTAAAGCAACTCTGTCTTCGTAGTCTCCAGTCTTATTTTCTAATATCGATAAAATATGTCTTTTTTGTTTTTCCATATGTACACCTTAAATCTTATATAGCTCTTAAGCCATTTTACTTCATAAAAAACTCATTTGTCAAAGATAGCAAAAAAAAAATTTACGAGTTTTATAAATATATATAAGAGGAAGGATAAAATATGAATATTAACAGAATTGAACAAACAAACACGTTTAAGGGGTTTAACATACAGCCTGAAGCAAGGAAAGTTGCAAAGAAAAAAATATTAGAAAAAGCTATTGCTCTGACTCAAGACACAAAATATGTACACTTGGACATAGTAGGAAGAGATGCCGTACCGGTTATTAGGACCCCCGAAGGCAGATTTGCAGGTACTTTTAGTAATATTGCAATGAAAAATGGCATGCTTCTTGGAGTTCACCCTAAACAACAAATACCTGCCAGCATAAGAAGAACCGATGTAACAATTGACGCATATAAAGTTAGTATTGATGATATCATGGAACATGATTTTAATTATCTAGAAAAGAGCGCCGAACAGTACGGAGTTTTTAAGCCAATCGAAATAGTACATGATTCAAAAGATGCACAAATAAATACATTCAGAAGACTCAGAAGAACCGGAAATGTTTATGAACGTGCCGCAATTATTGTAAAAACTCTGGATGCATTAGTCCAGCAAGCACTCGGTGCAACAAAAGAAAAAATTCAGGAAGATCCTAATTTTAGACCTTTTGAAGTAATAGATGTTGATTTTGAAACACTGGGTAAAAAATTTAATTATAAAAGACTAATGCATATTTTATCCGGAAACCGCACAGTAACTATGGGTATATCCGGACAAGAGGCAGTTCCTTATATAGAAACTCCATATGAACGATTTATAGATGACTGCAAAGTTAAATTGCCTAATCCTATTTATGACCAAACAAATACTTTATTCGTTAAAACAAAATGGGGCGAAAACAATAGTTTATTAAGATACAAAGACGGACACCAAACAAAAAATAAAGTTAAAAATCAAGGAAGTAACCATATATTTAAAATTCGTTTTGAGACAGAAGAAGATGCTAAAGCCGCTTATATTCAAATATCAAATGCAAGAAATAAATACGAACGCATGGCTTTGTTAGCAAAATATATGGACCAAACCGGTTTTGGAAGAACAATATAATTCAGAAATATATTAATAAAAAGAACCCTTAATAGGGTTCTTTTTATTGTATTAAATCTCTTACAACTTCACCTGCAATAATTAATCCTACCGCCGGCGGAACAAAGGCATTGCTTCCCGGAATTGAACGTTTTCCGTTTCTCTCTTCACTGCATATTTGAGGTTTCAATGGAACTTCCTTCGAGTAAACGACTTTTACTTTTGTTATTCTTCGCTTTTTAAGCTCCTGCCGAATTACTTTTGCAAGCGGACATACTGATGTCTTTGAGATGTCTGCAACTTCAAATAGTTCCGGATGCATCTTATTACCTGCTCCCATTGAAGAAATTACAGGAACACCAGCTTTTTTTGCACGTTCAATAATTTCTAACTTTCCGACTACAGTATCTATTGCATCAACTACATAATCGTAGGCAGAAAAGTCGATTTCATTTGAGGTTTCAGGAGTAAAAAACATTCTGTACTTTTGGACTTTTACTTCGGGGTTAATTTCAAGAATCCGCTCCTCCGCAACATCAACTTTATACTTTCCGATAGTTTTTTGTGTTGCAATAATCTGACGGTTTAGATTTGTAAGACAAACTTTATCATCGTCAATTAAATCAATTGCACCAAGTCCACTCCTTACAAGCGCCTCTACGACATAGCCTCCGACGCCGCCTACTCCAAACACAGCAACACGAGACTTTGCGAGTTTGTCCAAACCGCTTTTACCGATTAACAATTCCGTCCGTGAAAATTGATTAAGCATAATAACATATTATTTCACTTACTCTATAAGGAATATTACTTAATTATTCCAAACCCGAGCAAAAATACACATACAACAAATACAAGCGACACAATGCCCGTAAGTTTGTTTAAACCTTTTTCAGCACTCTTTTGAGAAGTGAACATTTGAGCAGCACTACCTATCCCTGCAATTCCATCACCTTTCGGTGAATGCATTAATACCAATACAATAAGTAATAGCGCTGATACAACCATTATTGACCAAACAATTCCTAACATTTTGTCTCCTTTTTAATAAAATGTGCACGTTTTGAATTAAGTTTAATATTATCAAACGTATATAATCTGGCCGGACGCTTTGAAGATGATTTTGAAAACTCATTCAATTCTCTGAGTCCGTCTGTTGTAATAACTTTTTTTCTGAAATTACGCTTATCAAGTTTCTTTTCCATTATCATCTCGTATGCTTTTTGCATTTCAGTTAATGTAAATTTCTGGTTCAAGAGTTGATAAGCAACCGGACACATTTCTAATCTTTCTCTTGTACGTTTCAACGAATATTCTATAATCTCCTTATGGTCAAATGCCAGCGGAGGTAAGTCAAAAACTTTGTGCCAAGCCAAATCATCCGTTGTTTCTACCTTAATATCTTCGGCTCTTATAAGGGCAAAGTATGCACAGGTTATTACTCTTGAGACAGGGTGCCTTAATGGGTCTCCAAACGTATACAATTGCTCTAAATAAATATTATCTACATTTGTTTTCTCTTTCAAAACCCTCATAGCTGCTTCGTCAAGATTCTCTGACATTCTGACGTATCCGCCCGGAATTGCCCATTTATTCTTAAACGGCTCATTATTACGTTTTACCAACAATACTTTTAGAGCATCATCTATAATTGTCAAAATAACAATATCAACTGTTATTTCGTGAGTCTTTATCTCATTGAACATTTTCACCTCTGGAGTAAATTTTAGTACATTTGAGTTGTTTTTACCCCACATAAAGATTGTAATATAAAGATTATAAAAATGTAACAATAATAAGTGTAATTTGTTACAATTGTTTAGGGTCGTTTTCTGCTTTCTTTTCTGATTTCCATTTGTGATGATTGTATTCGACTTGTCCTAAATGAACAGCAGTCGCTGCAAGAGCAAACAATGCTGACGGCTTATGAATTTTCTTAATTGCTTTATTTTTAGAAATCCCGCTTATCATTGCAAGTGCATAACCTGCAACCGCAACATATCCGGTAGCTTTTGGATTTATATAATTGTTGATTTGAGATATTTTCATAAATTTAAAATAACATGCATAAACTAAAACAACAAGAATTTATATTGAGACAGTTTTGGGTCAGATTTTCTTTGAGGATTGTTTTTAACAAAGGTTTTAAGAACTTTATGTGCTTTTATATAACTCCTTTTGGTTATATACAAATTTGCCAAGTTTAGCACATAGTCTAAATTCTCCGGTTTTGCTTTTGCAAGATATTCATACTCTTCAATTGCCTTTTCTTTATTACCTTGTTTAATATAAATTTCTGCATATAAAAGATGTAACTCCGTATTATCTTTTATCTCTTCTGCTTTTTTTAAATATGCAAGAGCTATGTCATATGAATCCGAATAAAAATAAGAAACTGCCAAATTATAAAAAATAATATATTTTGTTTCATAATCATGATCTGGAGTTAGCCGATATGCTTTTTCAAGTTTTTTTATAGCTTTTGAATATTCTTTATTTGCAGCGAGACTTTCTGCCATATCAATATATCCGCCGGGAAGAGACGGAGCATGATACACATAATTTTTTGCTTCTCTGTACTTCGCATTAACAACATCCTCATTATCGCCGACTACAAGGTAAGGAACATACTTATACCGGAGTTCATCTCCATTAGTAATATCAGGCTTAATCATATACAGAAGATTAAATGTAATCTTATCAGATTCATCAAGTGAAACTTTCTCATCATTTTTTATAGCTTCAGAATCACGTGTCATATACATTATGCTTTTTTCATCATAACTGTGTCCCATTAAACCCAGCGCATGAAAAATTTCGTGCAAAGCCGTGTTATATATTTGGTTTGGGGTGAACAATTTTCCTTCTGGGTTATATACACTGAATTTTATATTCATGCACTCAAGAACATTTTGAGAAACAACGGGAGTCGTGTAAGCTACAACATACTTTACACCTTCTGTTGCACCACCTTTGGAATGATTATCAAAATCAACAATAATATCAGCGTTAATTGAAACATTTGAAAATTTTATTCGTCCGGAGCTTACTCTTTCCCATTCATTAAAAGCATTGTTGATTTCCTCTATAAATTCTTTCGGAACAGAATGCGTATTTTTAAAAGAATATGTTATCGGAATTTTTCCCCAGTGCATTATTTTTTGATTATATGGAGCTTGTTTTATATAATTTTCGGGATATTTGTTGTGTATTTCCCGCTTTAAATTATGAAGGAAATATTTTGCTTCTCTTGATGCACTATCATCAATTTCATCCTTAATTATTTTTACCAAACGTTCTTGTGCTTCAATTGTTAAAGGTGAATTTATTATTGAATTTACATATCTGCTTCTTAATTCGAAGTCTTGATTTCCTTCTGCAAAAGACTTTTCATAGTAATACAAAGCTCTTTCCGTATTATCCCTGCAATAATAAAAATCTCCGAGTTTTGAATAAAATTTTGCCGTGTTGTTTTTGAAATAAAATGCAAATAATAATGCCAAAAGCAAAACAAAATAGAAAACTATTCTTATTACTAACAAAAATTTTTGCTTAGTCATCTTTTACGCCGCTATCAATATTTAAAGTCTTGACCAGAGAACGAACATCGCCTTTTAACTTAAAATATTCATTGAACTTTGGAGTTGTTTTTAAATTAAATGAGCGACCGTTTTTATCTTTATGTTTTGATATTAAACCCTTTTCCAACAACTCTTGAACATGTTCATAAGCATTGGAACCTCGTAAATCTTTTAATACTGTTTGACGAATCGGTTCTTTTAGTGCAATTACGGTCAGTGTTTTTAAAACAGGGGGTTTTAATTCAACAGGACACAATTTTTCAACAATATCCAGATGTTCTTGTTTTACCTGCAATATATACCCGTTTTCATCATCAATTTCGAGAGCACCATCTCTGGATGCATAGTCCATAATCAGCTCAAGAAGAGCCTCCTCGACATTTTCAGGAGTTTCTTCCAAAATTTCTGCTATATCATTTATTTGCAGAACTTTTGCAGTCACAAACAGAACTGCTTCAATTCTTGATTTCAACTGTTCCATTTTCTTCCTTTTGCTCTGCTAAAATACTTTTTGCGTTTTCTACACTTTCAAAAAATGAGTTATTGGCTCCATCTTCTGTTGGTAAGGCTTTGTTTGTACCTTCACGTTTTACCACATACAAATCTGAATAGAATTCATCTTGCTCTAAATCATAGTCACTGTCGGCCGTTAAAAATAATAATGAAATATATGCACTGATTCTATCCATACCAAGCAATGTCAACTCGTTCAGTTCGATTTTATCCTGACGACTCAAAATTTCTTCAAGATTGTCTCTTAATCTTGCTACACCCTGCTCTATATACTCATCATGCGCAAGATTAATTATATCTTCCGGAGATAATCTCGAATAGTTTTGAACTCTACGTTTTGCTCTTTCATGAGCATTTTTGAGAGACTGCTTTTTATCCAACATCTCATAAAATTCCAATTGGCGAATCAAGTCTCTCAATGTAACAACACGATTGTGATTCAATCTTACTGATGTACGCCTTTGAAGAACCTCATCAATAGAAATTACATTATTCGTAGGAATATATTCTTCATTGTCATAATCTAACTGTTCATCATCCGAATAATTAAAATCATCTTCGTGCTGCGGCTCAAAATCCATTACATCGATACCTTCAAGCACATTTGATTTTAATTTTAAAAGAATAGCAGCAAATAGCAACGTTCTGCCTGTTAAGCGCAAATTTTGAGCTTTTGATTGAAAAAGGTGCATTAAATATTTGTCGGTAACATCGACAATATTAACGTTCCAAGGGTCTATTTTACCCTGTTTGGCCATATTAACAAGAATCTCTATCCCGTCAACTTCAGCCTCGTGAACAAAGTTTTCTTGCTGTGGCATATTCATACTATCTACATTATTTGCTACCATATCACCTTTTAATCAAGTTATACTCAACCTGAAATCATTCTACATTATATCTTATCTTCATAACTCCTCTATATTGAGGAATTTAAATTTATTGGGTATATTCACCTCTCCCTTTGCCAATTATAGCATAATTAAGGGTTTATTACACCATAATTATTTTATTTTTTGATTAAGTTTTGTAAATATTTTAGCTATAACAAGCAATTTTACAGATTTATTGGCATTTTCATTAGTAACAAAAAATGAAAGGCGCACAAGATGAATTCCATATCAAATTTTCGTGTAAATACTACTTTTCAAAAAATTCAAAATATTAAACTTGCAAAACAACAATGCATAAACACAGATCAAGAACCAAGCATTTCTTTTCATGGTAAAAATTTAAAAAGAAAACGAGCACCCAAGACATTTGGAGAAGCTATACAAAAATATCTTTTTAAAATACTTAAAAAATTCTTTAACTTATATGGCGGAAGTTTATAAATTATAATTAATCTCTAAGTTTTACTCCCGTAACTTTTGATATACCTTTTTCTTTTTGTGTTACGCCAATAGTTCTGTTTGCAGATTCAATCATCGGTTTTCTATGGCTTACTACTATAAACTGAGTTGATTCAGACTGAGATTGAACAATATGTGCAAGTTTTTCAACATTAATACCATCCAAGCTCGCATCAACTTCATCGAAAGCGTAGAAAGGCGCAGGCATATATTTTTGAATTGCGAAAACAAATGCTAATGCGGTTAAAGCCTTTTCTCCTCCGGACATACCTGCCAAGCGCTGTTTTTTCTTATCTCTTGGCTGCGCCTCTATATCCAATCCGCCCTCAAATGGTTTTTCTTCATTTTCCAAGATTAAAGTGCCTTCTCCATCAGATAATTTGTGGAAAATATCTTTAAAATTTTCATTAAGCGCACTGTATGTTTTCAAGAAAGTTTCTTTCTTTAAATCCTCATACCCTTTCATTCGCTCCAGAATTTGTGCTCTTTCGGAAGAAAGTGTTTCTATTTGTGTCTGAAGTTCAGCTTGTCTTGCAGAGACATTTTCATAATCTTCCAAAGCCTTCATGTTAACAGCACCCAACTCATCCATTCTCTTTTGCAAACGTTGAATACGATTTGTAATCTCATCAATAGACATCTCAACCGGAGACAGTTCATTAATATTAATTCCTGCATCCGTCAGGATATTCTTAGTTTCTTCTAACTGCGGTTCAAGTTCTCTTCTTCTTGCCTTAAATGATTCTATTTGCTCCGCAATTTTTTCTATATCCGAAGCTTTTAAGTTTCTTTGCGTTTCAATTTCGACTAAATCCTTGTTTATATCATCCCTTTGTTTCAAAAGTTCACCAAGTTTATCTGTTATTTCCTTAATTTGGACATCCAAAACTTCCAGTTGCTCACTTAACCCTTTAATTTCTTCTGCAAATTTTGCTTTATCAAGTTCCAAATCCTTATTTGTTGCAATTGAACGTTCTATTGTCTCATTATGTGTTTTAATTGTAGTATGTATAAAATCAATCCGTTGATGCAAACCTTCAATTTCATTATTTGCATCTGCAAGATTTTTTTCATAACGCTTAATCTCTGATTCTACTCCTGCTGTTTTTTCTTTTAAATCTTTTAAATCAGAATCATTCATCAATTTTTCAACATCTTGAATTGCTGTCTGAACATCTGTCATCTTTTCTGAAAGTATAATGTGTTCTTCTTCAATTTTATCAAGATTCTTTTCTAATGCCGAAATTTCCGGCTCAGTAGTTTTTATAAATTGAGACTTCGCATCTATATCAGATTGAGTACTTGCAAAACTCGTTTCCAAATTTGAAAGTTCCATCTTAGCTTTATTAAATTCTGTCGTTGAAACAGAATACTTCGCACGCACATCTTCCATTTTAGTCTCTAAATCAGAGCGCTTATTTTGCAACGATGCGTACTTGGTTTCCATTTCCTTTAATCTTTCACGATAAGTCTCAAGTTCACTATCTGAGTTTTGAGCGAATTTTAGTCCAGATTTACGCACTGTACCGCCTGTTATAGAACCTGATTTTTCAAATAAATCACCGGATAAAGTTACCATTCTGTATTTCCCAATTAATTTATGGGCAGTTTCTCTGTCTTCAACGACAAGAGTATCTCCAACCGCATAATAAAAAGCATTCAAATACTCTTCGTCAAAATCAATCAGATTTATTGCAAAATCTACAACACCTTTATCTTTGGGCAAGTTTATACTTTTAGGACACTTAACAATTTTATTAAGTGGTATAAAAGTTGCCCTTCCTGCGTTTGAAGATTTTAACAGCTCGATACAAGTCGATGCGACATGCTCATCATCAACTACTATATGCGCCATTCTTGCACCTACAGCAATTTCCATAGCGGTTGAATACTCTTCGTCTACTTTTCCAAGTTTCATAAGCGGAGCGTGAACTCCTCTTATGTTTGCGTTTACAACTGTATCAACCGCACGTCCGAGGTTAGCTTCCTCGTTCGCTTGCTTAGTTGCTTCAAGCATATAAATCTTTTTACGTGCTGAGACAAGGTCATAGTCCATGTCTGTGATTTCATTTTTAGTTTTATCCAAGTCATACAATGTGTTTTTAAGGATAATTTTAAAATCGTCAAGTTCTTTACCTAATTGCTCTATTAAAAGCTCTTTTGAAGTCTTCGTTTCTGAAAAATTCGCTTTAAAATTTTCTAATTCCAACAATTTTTGATTTGCTTCTTCCAAAGCTTTCTTTTTTGATGAAAGCTCAGCTTCCATTGGCGCTTGCTTTTGAATAAGTTTTGTTTCTTTATCTTGATATTCCTCAAGTTCTTTTCTTAATAAATTACGCTTTTCAATATGCTTTTCTGCGGTCTCATTTAAGCCTGACATGTCTTCTAATATTTTATGCAAAATTGCTTTCTGTTCTTCAATATTTTTTTCGATGCCTTTTATTTCATCTTGCTTTAACGAAATTTTTAGTTCTGAATCTTTTATTTTACTGTTTTGAACTTCAATACCATTTTTAGTATTCTCAATCGTTTTTAAGTTATCTTGTATTTGTTTATCAGCAAACGCAATCGAAGAATTTTTACGGGAAATTGAACCTTTTAATTCTTCCGCCTTTTGCTTTAATTCCAGCTGATGCGCTTCACCTTTCTCTTTTATTGTTGCAGAAAGCTCTTCATATTTTTCTTTTACAAGCTTTAAACGTTCTTCCAAGTCTTTGGACTTTAGCTCTTCTTCTTTTTTGCGTTTTGTAAATTCCAAAATATTTTCATGCGCTTTTTCCAGATTTCTTCTTAAATCAAAGAACTTAACTGTATTTATCTGACTCTCCAGCCCTGTTTTTTCGTCTTTTAATTTTTTGTACTTAAGAGCAACCTCTTTTTCTTCTTTCAACTGCTCTAAACGTGTATTTACTTCATTTAAAATCAGAGTAGAATTCACTACACGCTTTTCAACCGTTTCCAATTCATTAGTTGCCTGCTCTATTCTCCTGTCGAAGTCCGCAACACCTGCAATTTCGTCAATAATTTTTCTGCGCTCACCTGATGTACAGTTAGTAATACTCATTACATCACCTTGCATCATTACGTTATAACTATTTGGAGTAATATTATATTTTTCAAGCCTTGCATGAACATCAGATAAGGTTACAATCTTATCGTCCATATAATAAATACTGTTAAAGCCTTGAGAAGATTTTCTGATTCTTCTTGCTACTGAAAAATCACCTTCTTCAGTATCTCCAAATGTTACCTTTACATACGCTTCATTTCGTTTATTATAAGTTGATATTAAATGAAATAATTTCTCTGCACGCAAAGTCCTACTTGTAGACAAACCTAATGCAAAAAGAATACTGTCTATAATATTGCTTTTTCCTGAACCGTTTGGTCCTGAAATTGTAGTGAAGCCCTTCAGCATTGGTATGTCAACTTTATTTGCAAATGACTTAAAGTTGTCGACTTCCAGTTGTTTTATGTACATTTAATCCCTTCTCCACGCTCTAAATAGCTAGCTATTATTAACATTTAATCATTAAACCCGTGTCATGTCAATGTATTAAGCACTGTAAAGAGTTTATAGAATTGCAAAAGAAAAGCCCCTTTTACAAAGGAGCTTTTCTTGAATAAACATCTAAAACATTACAGTTTCTGTGGATTTCTTAGCGGTATTAATCTGTCTAAGTCACCGTTAACAGAGAAGTAGAATCTTGCAGTACTTTCCCCATAGTGTTTGTGACCGAGAGGGAAACCTACACCCACTTGACCTGTTAACCAATCAGCAAATGTAATATATGTACCAAAACCTACAGAATGTAAGAATGATTGTTCATAATTATATGGTTTTCTGTGGAAACTATTTTTATTTTCACCAACCCAACCGAAATCATAGAACGCTGCAAGTTTGATTCTTTCATCAATCTTAGGAGCAATCTTGTTCAAGAACGGAATTGGGAATCTGTATTCTACAGTACCGGTTACACCGTAATCACCCAGCAATTCAGCAGGTTGATAGCCTCTTAATGTATATGGACCGCCAATTTGCATTTGTTCAGCAGCAAACAACGAATCCGGTGAATATTGACCGTTAACACGAATTATACCAAAGCTTCTTGCAAATAATCTTTGAACACGTGTTGCACCCGCAGTAACTTTGAAGAATGTCTTATCAGATCCTGATCTTTCTCCTGCAAAGTTACCATAATCCTTGCCGCCCATACCAAAGTCAACGCCAACATTACCAATCCAACGACCATAACTATCATCTGTCATACCATACAAGCCTGAACGCCATACATGTAAATTATAGTGTGACAATTTTAAGTGTTGATCAGTAAAGTTAGATGATGTATTTGCATTTACAAAATCATAACCCGTAAAGAATACTAAATCTGATTTTGCAGTTTGAATTAACGGTTGAGTCAATTTAAAGAAGTAACTTTGCGCATTACCTTTTACATTTAATGATTTGTATGGTCCGCCTAATCTTACGTGCGAGTCATTAAAATCAAATGACAATCTTGTGCCATATGAAGACACCGGAAGCGAGTAACCTGCCATCCAGCCTGTAGCACCTGAAGATAAAACAGTACCACCATATATCTTGTCGCCCAAACCGGTTAAGTTATCCATGCCTACTAGGAATGAAACTCTTTGAGCTCCTGTATATGAACGACCGTAGTCATCATATCCTACATTTAAGTTAACAGGGAATCTGTCACGAACATTAAGTGTAATTTCTGTATTTTCATCACCTTCTGCTTGTCTTTCGATTTCTGTTTGAACTTGAACGTAGTCTTCTTTATTAATTTCCTTCATTGCTCTTTGAAGGTTTTTAGCATTAAATACATCACCTTCTCTTAAGCCTGCTTTACCCATAATGATATGTTTTAAGTACCACTCACGAGTCCATTTTTCACCTTCAATATTCAAATCACCGACTTTACTTTCGATAATTTTGATAGTTGCAACACCATCTACAATTCTTTGAGGCGGAACTGTTGCATATGATGTCAAATAGCCCTTTGAACGGTATAAATTTGTAACTTTTGAACAAACTTCAAGAAGTTCATCAAAATAAACATCCTCACCCAAAACTTCTAATGCAAGTTTTTCTAACTCAGCACTCGAAATTTTTGTGTTACCTTCAAAGTTGATTTTTTCAAGTAAAAAGTGAGGGTTGTACAGCATACCTTCACGAGCTTGATTCTCTTCTACAGTAGCATCATAGATTTGTTCATCTTTAGTAACGTCATCCAGAGATTGAACATATCCTTTGTCGACTCTGTAATTTTTTTCATTCTCCATGCCGGAAGTATTAATAGCTCCGGCATTGTTTCCGCCCGTGTACACTGCGGCAGGAAACGTTGCAGTCGGATCAGCTTGTACTTGTGTCATAGACAAGATACATACCGCTGCGATCAAATAACTTAAGTGTTTCTTCATATTTCCATTTCCTAAATTATAATATTGGGTCATTACTTTTTACTTTACTACAATTAACATTATATTTTAAAGAAAAGTTCAAAACAAATTTAATTGCTCAATTGTAACGAAATATTAACCATACATATGGATATTCTAACTCATTTATTAATTTTTGTAAAGGTATTTATATATTAGTGTTATAAACTGTCAAGATTGTGGAACTATCAAGTATACAGACGCTTTACAAAAATTTACAGATAAGGAGCATATATTTTGATTCAAGCAATTAGTCCGGTTGGAGGATACGTCGACTCTGAATACATGAAGATACTTCAAGAACTTATGAAGCTCGGTATTGCACCAAGCGGAAATAAGTCAATTGATAAAGCTAAACTTGAACAAGCAAAACAAGAATTAATCGAAAAAATTAAAACAAAAGAAAATAATGATTTAAACGAAAATAAAACTCAACCGCCAAATCCGGTTGATGGAACTGACAATTCTAAAAGAGCCGAAATGGAAGAACAAAGGTTGGGCGCTATGACAGTCGCTGAATTAAACAGACTATACTTTCACATATAATTCAAGAATTTCGATATGCTACAAGAATTCCTCCGGGAACTTCAACTATTTCATACTGAAATTCCTCATCAGCATCTACTGCATCTATGAATGTTTGGACTTTTTGAGCATGTGAAATTATATTATCCGCAACAATCATTGCTTTTCTTGTTAAATGCGGCTTTACAAGATTAAAATATTCCACATATTCCCGCTTGTTTGCATCTATAAAAACAAAGTCAAAAACATCAGAATCGTCAAAAGATTTAATCACATCACATGCAGAACCTTGGAGCGGTATTACAATATCTTCAACTCCGCATATTTTAAAATTTTCTTTTGCTATACTCTGACGTTTATCATAGAACTCAATTGTTGTAAGCTTTCCTCCGGTTTCTTTCAGTGCTTTTGCCAGCCACAATCCTGAATAACCGTTTGACGTTCCTATTTCAAGAACACTTTTTGCATTCATCATTTTAACAAACATGTTTAAAAGAATGCCGGTTTTACGGGGAATATTCCAAAAGTCCTTTTGAGTTTTTTCTAATTCCTTTAAGACGTTTGAAGTCGTCTCATCAATCAATATGTCCATATTTATACCTAATCAAACAATCTGACTTTGTCTGCTATAACAACATCCTTTACAGGAATACTCAGGGCATATGTTTTTAGCATTGAATCCGAATTTAAATCAATTATTGAATAAGAATTATTTTTCAAATCCGTTACCAGAGCCAATCCATCATTATTAATAAGTTTTAAACCATATGAGAATCCGCCGCTTTCAAGAGGTATAGACCCTGCGGTTGAATTATTAGCAAGATTTATTTTCTGCAGTTCATTGCCTTGTGCGCCCAAAACATACAACATATTCTTGTAAACAAGCATGGACACAGGTTTATTTGTAACCGTAAATTCACTTACCAAACCCAAAGTATCATAATCTATAACCGCAACACGACTTTTAGTCCTGCTGGAAAGATATATTCTGTTACCGGCATAAGCTATAGCTGAAATATTCGGAAAATGACCTATATCTTTTAGTAAGTATTCATTATCTAATTCTATGGCCCAAACTTCATTATGAAGCTTATCGACATATAACAATTTACCTTCAGATAGTACTATGTGTTCGCAATAACCGTTAACTTTGATTTTTTGTATAAGAGACATTGTATTTAAATCAAGAACATATATTGTTGAAGCACTCGGAGATGTAACATAGGCCTTGTTATTCGGAGCATCAACTAATATTTGCTCTGGGTTTGAACCTAAGCTGACTTGTTTAATAAAGCGCGAATCCGCAACAGAGACGACATCTACAAACGGTCTGTCATATGATGTAACCAGTAAGAATTTTCCGTCTTTAACTGCCTTTACATCTATTGGGATAGATTTTTGAGACAGAGAATAGTCAGGAAGATTTTTGCCCGGTTCTACTACTTGTATATTTTTAGAAAAATTTGTAGTAACAAAAAGAGTTTTGTTTTTTAATACCGAGATTACAGACTGTTTTTTTATCGGCTCTGAGTGAGTTATGAAGTCTTCATATGAATCCTTATTTTCAACTTTTATAACATCCTCATTCTTTGTATCAATTTTTAAGTTTCCTATAATTCCTTTTATATTTTCAGGTATTATAAGACCGCTCGGAACGAGCATGTCTTGAGGCAATAATGCTGTCCTTATTTCCAATGGCGGTTCTGACATATGAAGAACCGTCCTTTTTCCTGCTCCGTCAGATAGAACCTTCATCATTACGAAATCGTTATTAAAAATTACAACATCCGGTTCATAACGCAAAGCACAATTTGCAGGATAAGTCTTTTTAATATTCAATGTTTTAATATCAGAAAACAGGGAAGGATAAAGAGGTAAATACACTGCATTTGAAGGGAATATTATAACTCCGTCAAACCTTATGTCAGCACCAGGAATTTCATTTTTTATATATGTCACAACTTCATCAGGAATTTTTGCTGCAAACGAAGAAGTAATTGATAAAATAAATATACTCAATAATATTAATAACTTTCGCATTATATCTCCAAAGTTGATTTCAATAATACAATTCTAGCACAATTTTTTATTATTTAAAAACTCCCTTTACACGTTCCTTAATAGAGCCTTTTGAATCACGTATTTCCCTTATTTGTTCAAGTTTCTGGTATAAAGCCTTCTCTTCGTTTGATATATGAGTAGGAATTTTAACTTCGACTACCACTATGTGATCACCTCTCATTGACGGCTTTGATAGGCTTGGAACCCCTGCTCCTTTGATTTTAACAACTTCACCATGCTGGATACCTGCCGGAATCGAAACATTGCGTTCACCGTCAAGAGTTTTTATATTTATCACATCACCCAATACAGCCTGTGCAGGAGAAACTTCAAGTTTTGTATACACATCAACACCATCTCTTTGATAATAATTTGAAGGATTGACATGAATTACTATATATAAATCTCCGGCAATTCCACCGTTAATACCTGCATCACCTTCATGAGAAAGTCTCATTTTTGAACCGTTATCTACCCCTGCAGGAATCTTTAATTCAACCTTCTTTTCCGTTGTCTTTCTGCCTTCACCTCTACAATCAGGACAAGGATCTGAAATCACCGTTCCTTTTCCGTGACAATGCGGACAAGTAACTATTTGAGTAAAATGACCTAAAACAGTTCTTGTAGTCTGCTGAATTTGTCCTCTGCCACCGCATGTTTTACATGTTTCAGGCCTAGCTCCGGATTTTGCACCGGTTCCGTTACAAGTGTGACAAGTTTCCAAGTGATCAATTTTAACTTCTTTTGTCAAACCAAAAACTGCTTCTTCAAATTCTAACGTTATATCAAGCCTTAAATCATCACCTCTCTGCGGCGCATTTGGGTCCTGACGCCTGCTTCCGCCGCCAAAACCAAAACCTCCAAAGAACGAATTAAAGATTTCATCCAAATCACCGAATCCTCCGGCAAACGGACCTTGAGTATTAAAACCTGCATCCCTTAACCCGTCTTCACCAAATCTGTCATACGTTGAACGCTTTTCATCATCCATTAACGTTTCGTATGCTTTTCCGAGTTCTTTAAACTTTGCCTCCGCTTCCGGTGCCTTATTAACATCCGGATGCCATTTTCGCGCCATTTTCCTAAAGGCGCTTTTTATCTCATCTTTAGTTGCGTTTTTATCTACGCCTAATATCTCATAATAATCACTCATTTTTAATCTTTTTCTGTTCCTATTTATATTCCAATTTAATTTTCAGCAGTAGCTACGTTTACTAACGTCGGTCTTAAAACTTTATCCCCAAGTTTATATCCTTTTTGAAGTTCCGCAATTATTGTATTTTCTTCCTTTTCCGAAGTCGGTGTCTGCATAACAGCCTCGTGGAAGTTTGGGTCAAACATTTCTCCTTCCGCTTTAATCGTCTCCAGACCTGCTTTTGCCAATGCATCCGTAAAATTCTTATATGCCAAATTATAACATTCTTTTACCTTTTCGCAATCATCAACTGTTTCTATTGCCTTAAGACCTCTTTCAAAATTATCAATAACTTCAAGCATTTTTTTTAGTGTAGATTCAGCGCCATATTTTAAAAGAGCCTCACGCTCCTGTTCGTTACGTTTTCTATAATTATCAAAATCTGCAGCTAATCTGATATATTGATTGTTAAGCTGCTCATATTTCTCCTGTAACGGATTGACCTCTTGCTCAGATTCTTGTGTTTCTGTACTTTCAGAAGAATCATCCGTTTCGCATTCCGATACTTCTAAGTCATCCTCAGGTATTTCTTCTGCTTTAACCTCTAATTCTTTTTCTTCTTTACTATTTTCGGCTGGTTTTTTGAATGGATTTTCCATGATTATCTCCCTTACTAACATTATATACAATAATTATAGGTTATCAAATTAAATAACTCGGGAATTTTTATTTTTTTTTAACATTTTACATTTTAGTAAGATAACAAATTTTATTTTCATGAGTTTTATAAACTATATACAAGGAGACGGCGCATGGAAATTTTATCCTTCAAACCTAAATTAAATATTATTTCAAAACCCAATTACAACCCCGCATTTAAATCCAATCCACAAAAGACAGAAATACTAAAAGCCGCAGGAATCAAAGATCAATTGGAGCTTAGTAATAAAATTAAAGAGCAATTATCCGATGATAAAAAATGTAGAATTTTTATGGGGCTTGCCCTTGCCGGTATATCAGCATTAACAGAAATCATTGCAAACTCAGAAGAAAATACCGAAAATATAATTGAATCAATCAAATCTGCCATTACTAAAATTGTACCTATAAATATGCAAAAAGAGACTGTTCTAAATGCAGAAGAAACAAAAGCTGATAAGCCTATATATACAAAAGAAAAGCTAAAAAGCATTATTACAGAGAAAGTTTTACAGAAAAAATCACAAAAAAGTATTGCAGATGAGCTCGGAATTAGCCAAACAACCGTGAGTAAAATTGTAAAAGAACTGGGGGTTACAAAACCTACCAATGCACGATTAAATTTATTTATAAAGGAAAATCCTCAAAGAGCTAAAAATATAAGAAATTTAAAAAATTATCCTCAACTGTTAGAAAAATATAAAGATATGCTAACTCGTGCCGCATTTAATAAAAATAGCGCTCAAGACCATATGCTGCTTGATGGTTTTGAAAAGCTTCTGGAAACAATATCAAAACCGGATGAAATCAAATACCACGCTTCATACTTTGATGCCCTAAATAACAAATACATTAATGACATAGATACTATCAGCATTAATTTCATTAATAATATTGCGGCAAACGGCTCAGAGATGGAGTTTGCTGTTCTTTTGAACAATGAACGCATAACATCTGATGAATTAAAACGCTGGTTAAATTTTCCAAAACTCAATGTATCAGAATTTATGCAGCTGAGAGAGTTAGATAATGATACAATAAGAAAAATTGAAAATCTTAAAGCAGATAATATTATAACAACATTTACAATTGATAAAGATGATGTCGGCAACAATCCATACAAATTCAAATATGTACTCAGATATCCCGAAAATTTTAGTGCCGCCGATAAATTAAAAAGCATCAAGAAATTCCATGAAGCATTATACGGAGAAGTCTCTCTAAACGGAGAAAACGCTGAATATGATAAAAATAACATTCTTGAAGAACTTATGACACGCAACAGAAAAGACTTTTTACTTCTCCCGACTTACAATATTGCAAGATACCTGAATCCAGCTGCAATGGCAAAATTCGGATACAAAGAACCTGATATAATAAAATTGACATACAATTCAAAAGAATACTTAGAGCTAAAGAATGCAATTGCAAAAGTTCTTGCAGTAGCAGATAACAGCCCCAATTTTCAAGAGCTTTTGGACACAATAAACGACTCGTCTCTATATAACAATCTTATGGACAGCAGACACGCCAGAACAAGATTTATAGGAAGAATGGTACTTACAGATAAATTTAACGGAGAACTCGCAAAATCTTGTAAAAAACAAATTATCTTCCTGGAAAAAGTCATAAACTCAACTCTTGACGGAGACACAGAAATTTATGTATACAGACCACAAAAAGGTCCGGCTCCTAAATTTTATCTTATACGTTCACCACTGGGAAAACACGTTAGAGTAACTATAAATGATAAAGGAAAAATCCATACACTTTTTGAACAAGTTAAAGTTTCGAAAGATGAAACCCTGCCCGAGTACGATATGGAAGACTAGATTTCAACACAACACAGTTATTCAAAGGATAACTAAGTGTAACGTTACTCTAAATGGGCAAAACTCAATGATGTAAGTTATTGCCGTTTTAGCTTCCGAATGCTAAATACACAAAAAGCTTGTAGTAAAAACTACAAGCCAATATGTTCTTTTCTTTTTTGCTTACTTTTTTCTTTACTAAAAAGAAAAAAGTAGGGCGGCGGTAAGGGGAATTGTCTTGGATTTGCTCCACGCTCAGAAAGTTTCGCAATTGAACCTTTGGTTCAAGTTTGCTCAATTTCCTCGCTATCCGGACTAACTCACTTTGTTCGTGTCGTCCGTCCGCAAATCCGCTGTCTTGTTCGGTAGCGTTTAACGGCAATTCCGTGTTTTGCTTTCTGTGCTAATCGCACATTCAGCAAAAGCACTCCAGCCTCAGCTCGCTCACGCTGAACCCTAGCAAAGCTATCGCTTTGCAGGGGTTCTTCAAATACTTCATTACACGACTGACCAATAAAAAAGACACGGCAAGCGTGTCTTTTTTATTGGCGGCGGTAAGGACTCTGCCGAAGAAAATCCGAACCGTTGAGGATTTTCTGAGAGGGGCGAACCCCACATCACGTAAGTGATAGCGGGTTCAATTCCCCATAACAAAAAAGCCCTCAAAAGAGGACTTAAATTGGCGGCGGTAAGGGGAATTGAACCCCTGTTTGGAGAATGAGAATCTCCCGTCCTAACCACTAGACGATACCGCTACGTGGCTATATAGAATTTTACTACCCTAAATTCTAAATTACAAGTTTTGTTCCCAAAATTTATTTAAATACTCAAACCCGCTCTCTTATTTGAGAGCGGGCAGATCATTTAGTTCCGTGGGGTTAGGAAATAAATGTCAAAATTATGATACTTTGCGCACCATCAAAGTATGCGACAAAGGAATTCCGCCTTGAACTGCCGGTTTATTTACGACTTGCCCGTTAACAAACATAACTGTCGAACCCCCTCCGTCAAGATTCATTGCATTTATGCATCCTAATTCTTTCATCAACACAGCAAGTTCATTCAATGTTAAACCTATTGAAGCGCCTTCTCTGCCGTCTGCAGTTAACATTATTAAGTTTCCGTCTCTGGTGTAGCCTATTGCAGTCCTTGGATTCCTGCCTCCTATTGCAGTTAGCTTCTGTTCTGTCATATCAACATAAATTTCGCCGTTCTTTACAAGATACGGGCCGCCGCTTATTATGTGATTTACACCTTTCCACTCCGGATTTATATTTAAATCCAAAGTGAGATGTTTTGCTCCTGCAATTGTTTTTAACTTACTTTCCGGTCCCACCAAAACAAAACCGTTATGCGGAATCACAGAACTTTCATAACTTGTTTTTACAATCTTTCCGTCCGCTACCACTATTTGCATTCCGTACTTAGGAGAATCCGGAGAAGATACACCCCAATCCGGCGTATAAGCAATTGTATGGACAGAAAGCATTCTGGGTTGATTGACATTATCAATTTTTAACCCTCCTATATTTGTTTTTACTTCAGCTCTTAATTGAACTCTTGCCATTTCATAGCCGTTATCAAAAATTCCCATCGCCACACGGTCATATATCGGACCCGTATAAACTTTTTTGTTTATCATCAATGTTCCGAGAGGGGTTCCGGTTTGCGGCTTAAAATATCCGCCATTTATAGCTACTATTGCATTTTCTCTATCCGCAATATTTGTTATTTTGCTTCTTGATGCTAACGTTTTTGATGCAATAGCGGGCTCAATTTCCAAGCTGTCATTAACATTTCTTGAAATTTCTACAATATTTATTCTTACCGGTTTTTGACCATAGTATTTTGTCATCCTTACATGTTTTACACCTTTCTCTACTTCTGCTACACTCTGATTTTTGTATTTACTCAAAATCTCTTGTTCAAAAATTTGTTCCTGAATTTTTTGTCGGTCTCTTAAATAATTAATTGTCGGAGAAAGTCCCGTTACACCTGTTATATCTTTTGCTGAAATCCATAAATTCTGAGTGAATAAAAGACAAATTGCAATACCTATTCCTGCCGCACTCGTTGCAGCTTTTTCATATCGGGGTCTCTGTAGAATTAACGTATCCATTGTTTTTCACCACTTATTTTTAGTGACCGGATACCTTTTTGTTTAAAGAGTGGTGTGGGGTTAGTAACACTCTGGCATTTTTAGGTTTTTATATTTTGCAGCTAAAAGCCCTATTAATACTCCTATTTAGACTTTTTGTTTAGAGACTCTCTATTGAATATACCTGCCTCTACTATAATTATACCATACACTTAATCAGTTTTCAAGTGGTCTTTGAATTAAATATAATAATACTTTTGGACTATTTTTAAAATGGTACTTTTTACACTTAATAATTTTTTTGTTGATATTACTGTGTTTATATCACAATGCACTTATACAATTCTTATATTTCAAAACTTTTACGTATTTTGCAATTGTTGTTATTTTGTTTAAAATATATTATATGAGTTTAATTTCAATTTTAAAGAAAAAAAATAAAAAAACTTTATTCACAACACCAAGCCACTCAGGAAGAATTTACATCCTAAAAAAATTTTATCAGTGGTATCGAGCCGACATTTCGGAAGTGGATGCCATAAATCCTACTGAAGCACTTGCCAAGGCGGAAGAAAAAGCAAGTAAGATATATGAAACAAAATCTACGAGCTTTTTAACCAACGGCTCTACCGGCGGAATTTTGGCATCAGTTATTGCATCATGCAAACAAGGCGATAAACTTCTTATTTGGAAAAATTCACACCCATGTCATAAAAATGCAGGAACTCTTACAGGGGCTAAGATTATAGAATATGAATTGGAATATAACAGTAACTGGGGTATCTATGAAGCTTTGACTCCAAGACAGACAGAAGAGCTGCTAAAAAAACACAATCCAAAAGCAATAATTGTAACATCACCTTCGTATGAAGGAATTGTATCCGACATTGAATCAATAAGTAAAATCTGCAAAAAATACGGTGTTTACTTAATTGTTGATGAAGCACACGGAGCTCTTTATCCGTTCTCTGACAGACTGCCGAAAAGTGCAATTCCATATGCTGATTTTACCGTCCAATCGCTGCACAAAACAGCAGGAGGCATAAACCCGACAGCACTCTTGCATTGCAACTGTGAATTGAATGTAAAACAAGCTCTTGCTCTCATAACGACAACTTCGCCATCTTATCCTATGCTTGCGACAATAGAAGCTAACATAAATTTCTTAAATTCAAAAAGAGGAAGAAAAAAAATCGAAGAACTTATTGACAGAATAGTTGAACTCAGATCGAAACTTACTAATTTTGAATTTTATGGTGATGACGTAACCAAAATTTTAATAAAAAAGCAAGGTTTAAGCGGATACGAACTTTCTGATATCCTTTTTGATAGATATAATATAGAAGATGAAAAAACTAACGAAAAATCAACAATGCTCTTAACCGGAATCGGAACAGACAAAACAAAGCTTGCAAAGCTTGAAAAACTCAAAAATTTCAATTTTACTAAGTAAAATTTATGTTATTATAATTTTATGAACTGCTTTTTTAGAAATCAGCACGAAGCATTATATAATGCAACAAAACCGTATCAGTACGTCGGCGGAGAATTTTTATCCTGCAATAAAGATTTTGATTCCGCTTCAGTTAGATTTGCATTTGTGTTTCCAGATAAATACGAAATAGGAATAAGCAACCTTGGAGTACGTATAATCTATGACAGAGTGAATTCTTATAAAGCAAAAGACGGTTCAAGTCCATTTATGGCAGACAGATCTTATGCGCCCGAGCCTGATTTTAAACCTGAATTTTTATATGGAGTAGAATCAAAGCATGCATTAAAAGATTTTGACGGAATTGGATTTTCTTTACAGTATGAACTTTCTTATCCGACAGTTTTGAAAATGCTCGAAATGTCCGGAGTCGGAGTAAAAAATTCCGAACGGGGTGAAAACGAGCCGATTGTATTTGCCGGAGGCCCATGCGCCTTTAATCCTCTACCCATGGCTGATTTCATTGACGTTTTCTGCATTGGTGACGGCGAAGATATGATGGTTGATGTATGTAAAGTACTGGAAAAAACAAAAGGAATGTCCAGAGAAGAGCGAATAAAAGAACTCTGCAAAATTGAAGGCTGTTGGAGCGGGGGTAAATATACAGAAACAAATACAGTTACCAAGCGGATTGCACCTTTAACATTAGAGAATGCTTCTACTTCTTATCCGATACCATTTTCAAGCTCGGTTCATGACAGAGCAATTGTAGAAATCCGCAGAGGATGCGGCCGCATGTGCAGATTCTGTCAGCCCGGACACGTTACTTTACCTGTTAGAGAACGAGAGGCTGAAGACATAATAAAAATAACCAAAGAACTTATCAACAATACAGGATACGAAGAATATTCTCTTTTAT
This sequence comes from bacterium, assembly GCA_017480425.1. Taxonomy (GTDB): domain Bacteria; phylum Cyanobacteriota; class Vampirovibrionia; order Gastranaerophilales; family Gastranaerophilaceae; genus CAG-196. The sequence goes on from JAFVAR010000044.1 coordinate 27,415, forward strand.
CACTATCCTCTAATGATTATTCAAATATATCAGAAGTAATAAAAGAACTTTCCGTTGATTTTAACAAACGAAAAATTAATGTATCTTTACCCAGTCAAAGGATTGACGGATTCAGCCTTGAACTTGCGAATTTAATGCAATCTGTCAGAAAATCCGGAATGACACTGGCTCCGGAAGCGGGAAGCCAAAGACTTAGGAATGTTATTAAAAAAAATATAAACGAAGACCAAATTATAAATGCAGCTCTTACACTTTATGAAAACGGATGGAATAAATTAAAATTTTATTTTATTGCCGGTTTGCCTACTGAAACAACCGAAGACATGGACGAAATGGCAAACCTATTAGATAAAATAAAATACAGAGCAAAACAAATAAAAAAAGAAAAAGAGCTGAATTATGGTTTTGAAATAACGTGCACTGTATCAATCTTTGTACCAAAACCGTTTACTCCGTTTCAATGGTGTCCTCAAATGGATTTAAGCATTGTATCAGAACACATAAGATATCTCAAAGAAAAAACAAAACATATTAAGGGGCTTAAAATTAATTACCATGAAAGCTCAGTTTCTCAAATAGAAGCGGTTTTGACAAGAGGTGACAAGGCTTTATGCGATTATATTTATGCTTTATATAAACATGGATGCTATCTTGATACGTGGGGAGAATATTTTGATAAGGATATTTGGGAAGAAACCGCAAAAGAATGTGGTTTTACCCTTCAAGAAAAAGCTCAAAAAGAATATAATTTGGAAGAAACACTGCCCTGGGACTTTATAAATGTAGGAGTTTCAAAAGAGTGGCTGCAAAAAGAATTTGAAATTGCAATGATGCAAGGTAATGAGTTTAACCTGCAAAAGACATGTGAACATAATTGCGTAAATTGCGGAGTATGCAAATCTCTAAAAACAAAAAAAATTCTGGCTAAACCGTATAAAGCATCTGATATTGCTCAACATGTCTTAGATACTAAACCTATTGATCCTACACGAGTGAATCGAGATCCGAATATTCCTATTTATAAATACAGACTAAAAATTACCAAAAAGGGATTACTAAAGTATTTTTCCCATCTTGATTGGCAAAATACTTTTCATAAATGTCTGCAAAGAAGCGGATTAAATATGGTTTATTCTTTGGGATTTAATCCTACAATGAAAGTTTCTATGGGCATTGCGCTGCCGCTATTTGCCCAAAGTGAAGGTGAACTTATTGATATAGAGATTTATGACAACTTAAATCCCGAAGAGATTATCAATATCATAAATCCCAAATTACCTGACGGAGCAAAAATCATTGACGCTAAACAAATAGAACATTCAGAGCCTGCAGTTGATATAAAAGCTCACTGGGCTGAATACAAGATTTTTCCTTATAAAAAAACTGACTCTGACTTTTCAATAGACGATTTTTATCACGAAACCGAAAAAATTCTTAAATCAAAAGAAATTTTAATCACAAAGAAAAATAAAAAAGGAATTGAAAAAACAGCTGATTTTAAAAAATCTGTTGGTTCATACAGATTTGACAATGGAGCGCTTTATATTCATCTCAAAGTCGGTCAAGGTTCAGATATTCCGGCACTTCGGGCAGATGATTTAATGAAACTTGTTAATCCAAACCAAATTTATGAAATTACAAGACTTAAATTTCTTGATGAAAAATTAAACGAAATGTAATTTATTTTTTAGCAAAATTTTTATTTATATATTTTATAACCTATATGAAAGTTCAGAGCATAAATAAACAAAATATTTACTCAAACTGTCAAACATTGACATTCAAAGCAAATCCTATAATGTCAATGAAATGCGCATTTAAACGAACATCTGCCCCGAAACGTTATTTTAAAATTTCACCATTTTTGGAAGCAAGACAAATTTTTGATAATTTATGGAAAGAATTGTTACTGCCGGAACAGCTCAAACCGCCGGTATGCTTTGGAAACTTCAGAAAAAGTTATATTATGGGGCTTGATATCACTAACCTATGTATTAATGTTAATTGCAATAAAACTTCTTTTGGAATGCACCTAAGAAACAAAACGGGCGCTACAAAAGCGAGTTTCAGACACGAGATTGAGCATTTACAACAAGTTTGGCTTGTTACAAGATACCTTGGGACTGAAAATATCGCAAAAAAATATAAAGAAGAGACAGGAGAAGCACCTTCTGCATACAAAATTACGTACATGAAAAATGTAGAAAGAACCTTTGGAAAAATTGAACCAAACTCGGGAGAAGAAATACTTGCCAAAATATATGTTGATGCAATAGAAAACTACCCGGAAATATCAGAAAAAGCAACGTTTAACATCACAGGCATTATAAAAGATATAATTGCCGGTATAAAATACTATTTCAATCCTCTGGAGCAGCATGCAAGAATTGCTGAAAAAGAGTACCAGCCTGGCATATTAAAGCTGTGCGCCGAAACAATAAAAGAAGCATATAAAATTATAAAATTCTATGTAAGCAAATAATAATACTAGTTTAAGATTTATTTAAATAATTGCACACTTTACAATTCTAAAAAAATTTTGTATCATAAGAGTATAAGTTTATCTTTGAATGATGTTTTATGTTCAAAGAAAACTAAAAAGGTTTTAAAAACAAATAACAGATTTTAAAAATCTATACGGATATATAGATTTATGAGTGACAGTCTGTTCATACATCTAAAACCGAAGGGTATCGGTCATCGTATTGTGCGGGAATATACAACGGATATTATTCAATATTACCCCATAATAACCAAAACCCATAGAGAAACGCATTTAGTAAAAAGGATTCAAAAGATGAAAGAAGCAATAGCTAACAAAATCATCATAGCTGAGCGTGATAATATCGCTGCAGTTATGGAAAACGGAAAAGTTGCAGAGTTTTATGTACACAGAGGAGAAATTATTTTAGGCGATGTTTATCTGTGCCAGGTGGAAAATATTCTACCCTCTATTGAAGCAGCTTTTGTTAATGTAGGTTCTGATAAGATGGGGTTTTTACATGCACAGGATGTTGGCGGTAAAGGCGCACTTCAAGACAAACTTAAGCCGAAACAAAAACTTGTTGTACAAGTTGTAAAAGAGCCCGTAGGACATAAAGGTCCTCGTGTTACAACAGAGATTTCTCTTCCGGGAAGATTTCTTGTACTTATGCCAAATGAAGCAGGTATAAATGTTAGTAAAAAAATAACTTCAGCTAAAGAAAGAGCAAGATTAAAATCTATTGTAAATCTGCTTAAACCTGTAGGAGTCGGTATAATTGTCAGAACAGAAGCTGAAGGTCAAACAGAAGCAGATATCCAAGAAGATTTGGAAATTCTTCTTGAAAAATGGAATAATATAGTTACATCGGCAGAAAGCCTTACGCCACCAAGTCTTTTATACAGAGACCAAGATTTATTATATCGTGTTATAAGAGAAGCTTGTAATGAAGAAACTCAAGAAATTATTGTAGATACTGCTTTTGCAATGAACAGAGTACAAAATATTCTGCAAAATTGGCACATGAACAAAAATATTAATGTGACTTTATACAAAGGTTCGGAGCCTTTACTTGTTGCAATGGATATTCATAAAGAAATTAAAGCAGCTCTACAGATGAAGGTTAATCTTCCGTCAGGCGGGTATTTATTTATCCAAACTACAGAAGCATTAACCGTTATTGATGTTAACAGCGGTAAATTCACAAACTCTGCAACCCAAGATGAAACAATTCTTAAGACAAACATAGAGGCAGTTCACGAAATTGCACGTCAATTAAGATTAAGAAACATTGGCGGTATGATAATTATCGACTTTATTGATATGACAAGCCGCATTGATAAACTTACCATGATGGAAGAACTGGAAATGGCAGTTGAAGCTGATAAAGCAAAACCGCAAGTAGGTCAGCTATCCGACTTAGGTCTGGTAGAAATGACTCGTCACAGACAGGGGCAAGCTATAAGCGAAATATTTGCAAAAAGATGTCCTCACTGTCAAGGTAACGGATACATAATGGAAGATATGAAGTTTGCATCAGCAACCGCTGAAGGTGAGTACAGGGCTAAAGCCGCAAAAATAAAACTTCCTGCCGGAGATAAAAAACGATTCCCGAACAATAAGTTCAATAACAAAAATAACAATGAACCAAAAGAAATAATTCAGAATGTTCAGGAAGAAAAACTTGAACCGACAGAGAATCCTTCTGTTACAGCTCAAGAAACCGTCACTGAAATAAAGGAAGAAAAAACCGCAAAAAAAACTCGCCAAACAAGAGGCAAAGGACGCAAAAAAATACAGGAATCTGACGTAAAATCGGAAGAAAACATGGCACAAACTGTTCTTACCGCAAATTCTGAAATAGAACCTGTTATTCCCAAAGAAGCTGCAAAACAAGAACAACCAAAAACAGAAGATATAACAGTTGAACAAAAAGAACCTGCAAAGGAAGAAGCTGAAGAAAAGAAACCTGTTAAGCGTTCACGCAGACCAAACAGAAACTCTCAAAAAAGAACCAAGAGGACTACAAAGAAAAATGATGAAGAATAAAATTGCATCAATATTAATTATTATATCTTTAGGCTTGCCTGTATTGGCAAGCCCGGAGGATATTAATTCTACGGTTAGTAACCATCCTACAAATGAATTAATTAAAGAAGATTCAACGAACCTTGAAGAATTTAATCCGTTTGCTGATATTCCGGAAGTTTCAAATACAGATAAATCCGAACAGGAAGAAATCAAAACCGAAGAAACAGATACAACGCCCTATAAACAACCTGTTAGCAAGAAAAAAATAATAAAAAAATTCATACTTGCAATGCTTGGAGTAGGAATTTCTTCTGTTTTTATCTTTGGCATTTTAAGTATTTATAACAAAATTAGAAACTATTTTATAAACACGGAAGATGAAACTATAAAAAGAGAAACTCCGCTTGAAACGCCTGAAAGCATACAGGAAGCGGTTAGAACGTTTGTTGACAAGACAAAATGGGATAATTAGTTTATGACCCGTGAATTTGATTTTTACGTAGTTCCGACACCAATAGGAAATATCTCTGACATAACTCTGCGAGCTATTGAAACTCTCAAAAATGTTGATTTTATTGCATGTGAAGATACAAGAACAACTCAGAAGTTGCTTAACCATTACAATATTAAGACGAAGTGCATCTCATACCACAAATTTAACGAAAAAGAACGCATTGAGTTCTTTTTGAGAGAGTTAAATTCCGGTAAAAAAATTGCTCTCGTTTCAGACGCAGGAACACCTTTGATTTGTGATCCAGGAGAAATTATAATTGAAGAACTTACAAAAAACGGATTCTCTGTAACGTCACTCCCCGGAGCATGCGCTGTATCAACCTTTTTATCACATATTCCGAGAAAAGGAGATGAATACACATTTATCGGATTTATGCCAAGAAAAGAAGAACAAATAAAAGAATTGGCTAAAAAGCATTTGTTAAACAACTTAGTTTTTTATGAATCTCCGGAAAGAATCATGAAGACTTTAAAAATAATAAGTATAATACGTCCAAATGCACAAATAGCAATCGGAAGAGAACTTTCCAAATTATTTGAAGAAGTTGTTTACGATAGCATTTCTAGTGTTCTTGAACGCTTCAAAGAAGGCATAAAGGGCGAAATAGTATGCATGATATATGCAGAAGACGAAAATCCTCTGATGAAAGATTTTGAATTTAAGGTTAAAGAGCTGAAAAATAAAGGCTTTAAGGATAAAGAAATATCGACAATTCTGTCAACTTTATATAATGTTAACAAGAACAAAATATACCAAATTGCCCTAAATACAGAGCTTTAGAATTTAAATGTAAATATTTGTAACAATTTGTATCAAAATCCTAAAGTTTTTGAAAAAAATGCCGATAACTATAGTACGGAAACGAAATAGTTAACGGAAAGGACAAAAAGGATATGTTGAAAAAAATTCTAACCCCAACAAACAACACATTTAGCGGAGTTGAGTTCATATTAAGAGGGGCTAAAAAACGACGAGCAATGGCAGTTTCAAATGCAGTAGCAATTAATGCCGAATCAGGAATTCAAACAAAATTGCAAGCTGTAAAATAGAATGCTGAATTCTCATCAGCATCCAACCTTAAGGAAGTATGGAACTGTCCGAATTAAGATAGATGAGAGTATAAAAGACCTCGATTCTTAAAGCGAATCGAGGTTTTTAATATTTATAAAACACTTTTACAAAAAAAATATTTATGCTATTATGAACATGTTCGCTAAGGAGACGTGGCCGAGTAGGCTGAAGGCGGCACCCTGCTAAGGTGTTATGTGGGGCAACCTGCATCCAGGGTTCGAATCCCTGCGTCTCCGCCATTTTTAGAGGTCTTTGATTTTATCTGAGACCTCTAATATTTTTTGTATAATCTTTGTAATTTTTTTGATTGTAATAAGTCGAGTAGTTCTTTCTCGGCATTTAGTATATTTTTTTGTCCCATTTACATTAAAACAAACTAGGGTGTGTCCGGCTTTAGCCCGACAAATATTTTATAAGTGACGGGTTAAAACCAGTTCTATTGACTATTTGCCTCTTTCAGCGTTCCAAACGGTGTCATTTTTGATTACAAAGCCATCTTTGTCATATTTTGGTGTAACCGTGTATTTTACAACACCCTGTTTATCAAAATCTTTCTTACTGATTAAATGACCATTTTTATCTTTTAATTCATACCTTACAGGAGTATCGTATCTCTTTTTTAATTCGCCTACTGTACCGTCTGAATTATATGTATATGTATATTGTTGTTCGCCTCCTTGCCAAGAATATGAAGACTCAATTAATCTATCCTTTTTATCGTAAGTATGATAAGCCCATCCTTCCTCATCTTTTACGCCGCACTCATAATAAGAACCGTTCTTAGGAACGAGTTTATACTCAATCATTTCGCCTTTGCTATTTCTTGTTATTGTTTCAGGACTATAAGTATCACTATATGATATTGTTGTAAATGATTCTAAAGAACCGTCTTCACGAAAATTTTCTTGATATGTAACAGCACTTTCACCATTTTGCATTGCTCCTTTTTGAGTATATTTAATACATTCCGGCTTATTTGTTCCCGGATAGAAAAGCGTATCAGCCTTAATAAATCCGTCTTTTCCGACTTGTGGTGAACTATATTCAAAAGCTGGTTTCTCTTGCTTAGATTCTTGTTTTGCGCTTATTTGTACAGTATCTCCGATTAGCTCTGTTTGTGGTTCTTGTTTTGCACTCTGTGCTTTTCCTCCGCAATTAATAAGTGTGCCTACTAATAATCCTGCTCCAAATGTTCCTGCTGCAAGAAGTTTTGCTTGTGGTGGTAGCACTTTTACTGCTTTTATTGCAGAACTTGCGATTTTTGAAATGTTCATGATTTTCCTCCATCTTTCCATTCTTATCTTTTACTTTTTTAATCTCAAAATCCTCTGCACCAATTACTTGATATCCCAGGGGCTTACTACTTTGGTATCTTAGTAGTTTCATAAATGAGATTTATTTAACTTGGATTCCCTTAAATATAAAAACATAAAGGTTTCAGAAATTGCGCACAGTTTTTCTATTCCATTCTATTCTATTCCATTCTATAGGGTATTATGACTGGTTTTGAGCCAATTGTAAAGATTTTTATTTTTGCTTAATAATATTAAGATTTATTTATAAGATTTCCTCAATATACAGTGAGTAGGGTAGACTTTAGTATATAGGTTGAGGCGAAAAACCCGATTCTCGACTTGAAGAAGCTGGTTATGTTCAAAAACAAAGTCAAACTCAGCGATTAAAAATAGCGAAAACAGATTTCAAAAGTGGCATAAAAACTATACAGAATCCGCCTTTTTCTTTGAATCTTCTTCGATTAAAAGAGATTGTAAATTTATTTTAGTATTATTAACATTAGCATTTATATTACCGTCTAACTTCATTTCATCAATATTAAGATTTTTTGCTGTTACATTTAAGTTTTCTTTTGATTACAACGTATATAAATAAACGGAAAAAAATGAGAAACCACATAAATAATCCGAGCGCTTCGGATGTATGGTTCAATATATAATCACTTATTGAATGTATTTTTTGTGTTAAAAGATAATATGGAGAGTATTATTGACTTTGGTCAGAAAAAATAATAAATAACATATAAATTTAATTATTAAAATCTTGTCTGTGTCTTATATCTGGTGGCAATTGTCTTATTTTTTCTATCATACCTTTTACGATTTCAAAACTTTTTGGAAAATTATTCTCTATGCAATCTTTTGCTCTATATTCTTCACCCAGCATTAATAAAGCATAGCTTTCTGCAAAAAATTCTGTTATATTTGTTGCAGCATAATATGAATTACTTTCTTGCGCAGACACCTCATTAACCATTTTCTCTTCTTTAAAAGTCGTTAAAAGAAGATTGTTTTGCTCTGTAGAAAAGACTGAACTTATAAATAAATTATCTATTGCATGTCCCAGCTCATGTACAATGGTACCTTTTTCAAAATTATTACCCACAAGCTGTATTGTATCTGTAAAATACCTGTAGTCACCTCCCATATTCATACGGATATCAGAAAATGTCGCTTCTGCTCCTATATCTGCCAATACCTCAGCAGGTAGTTCTTGTAATTTTATTAATAAAAGATACTGTTTATCCTTGGGTAAATTTTTTACTAAACGTTCTGTATCAATAGTAGTTTTTTGTTTTGTATCAAGATTCTCAATATTAATTTTTCCGTTGTTCCATTGTATATCATACTCACATCCTTCATGATAACTATTAACGACTCTGGATTTCTTCGGAAAGTTTTTCAAATTTTCATTATAAATTTCTGATAATAAAGATTCAATATAACTAATTACTTCATTTTTATTATTCTCATCCTGAATTTTTGACTCAAGCTCTTTTATTAAATCTCGTTGCTGTTCATAAACGTCAAGAATGGTATTTTTCTTTATCAAAGCCTTAAATGCATTAAAATCAAACGGTTCTTGCTTTATTAATTCATCTAATTTTATATTTTCTGCTGGTTTATCATTTATTTCATTTTTTATTTCATTTCCGAATTCATCATAATACTTAAATTCTGAATCAATACTATCAGACAGCGCCGTTTTAATATTCCCATTCGGATAATATGAAACATAATAAAAAGATTCAATTTCAGTAGATTCTTCTATTTGCCCATTTTCATAATAATGCGTGAATTTGTTTCCTCTGTTATTAATCTTCGATTTTATGTTTCCGGACTCGTAATAATGTATACTTTCATTTTCATTACGTTTTGATTTTAGATTACCACTTTCGTAATATGCAGTATACGATTTATCAGGCAGAATTTTTTTATAAATCTTTCCTGAAGCATAAAATTCTTCTTTAGATCCGTCTTTATTTAGTCTGACCGCAATATTGCCATTTGCATAATAACTGATTTTACTGTTATCATCATATACATTCTCAAGTGCACCTGATTTATAATATTCGTGTGTTACATTATTTTCATTTTTTATCATTATTGCACCGGTATTAAAATGAGTAACACCCGTAACTTTTGCTAATATTTCTTTAAAAAAATTTATAAATTCTCTATTGTTAAACTTACCTTCATTATCAAATTTTTTTATAATATTTTCTGCAATTTGCTCATCAAGTATTAATTCATCTCCATCAGACTTGCATTCCTGAGCTACATTTAACCATATGCTTCTTATTTCTTTCAAATCCAATGAATCGTCCTTATTTTCATCAAATAAACTAAAATAAGGAGTAAATCGGTTATACTCTTTATCTTCTAATTTTATTTTATTTTCTGAATTAAAATTCATAAAATAAGTACTAAAATCTTTATTAAATTTAAAAGACGATTCTGCCATAAACTTGTCCTATATCTTACACTATATTTATCGGCATATTTTTGAATAACTTTAGGGGTAAATGAGAAAATTGTTACATTAGGATAAAAATTGTTACAAAATTGTCCAAAATTTAATCTATAGTATGCAAATTTTTGCACCAATATTATTTTCAAAATCCATGTTTAAAAAGCTGAAACACAGAGTTCTTTTGCAAAACAAAAGAGCTAATGAAATACCAATAGCTCTTTTGCTTTTAAGTTTAATATTTAAGACTATGCAACTTCAATTGCAGAAACAGGGCAAGCGCCTGCTGCTTCTTGTACACAATCTTCGTTTCCTGAAATACCTTCAGATTTAACTTTTGCTACATCTTCTACGTGGAATACAGCATCGCAAATTGATTCGCATGCGCCGCATCCTATGCATGAATCATTAACTGTTACGTTCATTTTCTTCTCCTTTTTACCAAATACATACCCGCACACAATGGGTATCTACAAGTCTATTATACATCAAAATTATAAAATTAAAATAGCCAAGATGATACTCGCTTTGCTATTGTATCAAAGCCTATTTCTGTTCCCAAATCTTGTGCACTTATGTTTTTTGAATAATACAAAACCGGAACTTGTTCTCTCGTATGGTCAGTACCCGGAACAGTAGGGTCACAACCGTGGTCGGCAGTTATAATAAGCAAATCGTCCTCGCCAATCATTGGAACAATTTTATCCAGATAATCATCTATTTCTTCTATTGCATTACCATATCCCTTAGCGTCGTTTCTATGTCCGAAAAGCATGTC
>JAFVAR010000045.1 GCA_017480425.1 bacterium
AGAAGGTTGATGTTTTGGCAATACTCTTACTTCTCTTGCTTTGTCAATTTCTTCAGGATTTTTAACTTCAAGTTGAATTATTCCGCCGGTTTCTCTTGCCATAGTTGCCTGAATATCCAACGGATAATCGTCATATCTACCGCCTAAATTTCCGTTAATAATTCTTTCGGTTACTTCATTAATATTTCTTTGAACACTACGAGGCATGTTCGGGAAATTTTCCATCCATTCTTCTAATGGCATGTGTCCTCGTTTACTGTTACAATCACCGCATTCGGCAACATAGTTCGATGTATTATCAGGGCCGCCCAATGTATCCGGATGTATGTGTTCCGCAGTAGCAATAGAAGGCTGTACTAATCTGTGCGCGATAGCTAAATCATCTTTGTCACCATGAGCATATTTTACGATAAATGCTTCAATGGAATTTTGAGACATAGGCAATTTTACCGCAGTATCAAGCAATTGTCCTGCAAGTTCTTTGTCTTCAAGTTTGCTTGTAACTTCGACAAACTTTTTCAGAAACGGTTTTCTTTCAAAGTGAACCTCGTCGGTACTTTCCCTGATATCTTTACGTGCCTGTTGAACACATTTTTCAACTTCGTTATTTTTACCTAAAACTTTTGCTTTTTCCAAAACTTCATCTAAAACATTATATTGTTCTTCTTCCAACATTGCTTTTGCATTTGGAGAATAATGTGTTAATAAACCTTTCATTGTCAAATTAGGATTCATTTTTGACGTTTTAAACAAAAAATTAGCGACTGCTTTTTCTGTTCCTCTGAAATAATCTTTATTTGCTGCCAATAAATTTTGTAAATCTTCACCTTTTGCACCGACAGCTTTGCTTTCAAAATTTTTAACACCGTTATTTGTCATCATCATGCGGCCGCAGCAAGCGCATGGAATACCTTCTTCTCTTTTTACTTTAAAATCGGATTTTGCACATGGATGGCCTTCAAAACTAACCATCTGACCGCCTCTAAAATAGCTTGATAAAGCTTGAGAACCTTTTTTACTCTCCATTGATTTAACTTCGGGTTGAATTAAAATAGCTGTTTCTTGTACTCCTTTACCCTTTGTTACATTTTTTACTGCTAAACTTTGTGCATCAATGTTTCTTAAAATCATATCCTAAATAATAATTTTGGTAAATTGTATTTATATAATATCCCTAAAAAAAAATTTTGTTATCCACATGAAAAAATGTTTACAATAGTTTATAATGTACTGTTTACACTAATTTTGGGCATTCATACAAACATATGATTTTTTGTTAAAAATCTCTTTACAATCTTGCAAAAAATTTTATTTATGTGAGAATGAACTTGGATATTAATATTTTTACTTTTTTAGTGAAGGAGAAAAAATGAAAAAAAGGACTGGTATTTTGTCAGCGTTATTGCTTTCAATGCTGGCAGTGTCTGCACCGGCTTTTGCAAGTGAAGCAGACTTGGTGGTACCGGAAATTGCTCAACACTATCCGCTCGGTTACACATTATTATTGTGCGGACTCGGCGTTTCTGTATTGGGGCTTATTTTCGGTCTTATTGCATTTTTACAAGTTAAGAAAACAGAAGTTCATGAATGCATGGCTGCTGTTGGAAACACAATTTTCGAAACTTGTAAAACTTATCTTGTTCAACAAGGTAAATTCTTAATCGCATTAGAAATTCTAATCGGTTTATGTATAGCATTTTACTTTGGCGGATTGGCTAAAATGGGTTGGACCGGCGTTCTAATCATTTTAGCTTTTTCAGTTATCGGTATTTTAGGTTCTTATGCCGTAGCTTGGTTCGGAATCAGAATGAACACTTTGGCTAACTCAAGAACTGCATTTACAGCTTTAAAAGGTAATCCGCTAAATATTTTAAATCTTCCTTTGAAAGCAGGTATGTCAATTGGTGTTGTACTTGTTTCAATCGAATTGATTTTAATGTTGGTAATTTTATTATTCGTACCTGGTAACATTGCAGGCGCTTGCTTTATCGGTTTTGCAATCGGTGAATCTTTAGGTGCTTCTGCACTTCGTGTTGCAGGCGGTATTTTCACAAAAATTGCTGACATCGGTTCAGACTTAATGAAAATCCAATTTGGTATTAAAGAAGATGACCCTAGAAATCCGGGTGTAATTGCCGATTGTACAGGTGATAACGCAGGCGACTCTATCGGGCCTACAGCAGATGGTTTTGAAACTTATGGTGTAACAGGTGTTGCTCTTGTTTCATTTATTCTTTTAGCTGTTCAAGGTGATGTTAACCAATGTCAATTATTGGCTAGGATTTTTACTATGAGATTCTTAATGATTGCAACATCAATCGTTGCATACTGGATTAACGGCTTGTTCACAAAAGTTTATGCAGCTAACACTGATAAATTCAATTTCGAACAACCGTTAACAAATTTAGTTTGGATTACATCAATCCTTTCTATTGCAATGACTTACGGTGTAAGCTATTGGTTATTGGCTCCAATGGGCGGTAAATTATGGTTGGTATTATCAACAATCATTTCTTGCGGTACAGTTGGTGCGGCTTTGATTCCTGAAGCAACAAAGAAATTCACTTCACCTCAAGCATTACACACAAAAGAAGTTGTAACTGCTTCACGTGAAGGCGGTTCATCATTAACAATTCTTTCAGGTATCGTTTCCGGTAACTTCTCTGGTTTCTGGATTGGTGCAGTTATTGTATTATTGATGGGCTTAGCTTACGCAGCAAGCTTATATATTCCTGCAGAAACTATGGTTTATCCGTCAGTATTCGCTTTCGGTTTGGTAGCTTTCGGTTTCTTGGGAATGGGACCTGTTACAATTGCAGTTGATTCATACGGCCCTGTAACAGATAACGCTCAATCAGTTTATGAATTATCATTGATTGAATCTATTCCAAATATTGGTGAAGAAATTGAAAAACAATACAGTTTCAAACCTGATTTTGAAAACGCTAAAAAATACTTAGAAGAAAATGACGGTGCTGGTAACACATTCAAAGCTACTTCAAAACCTGTATTAATCGGTACTGCAGTAGTTGGTGCTACAACTATGATTTTCTCTCTAATCTTAGTTATACAAAATGTTTTAGGAATTGAACCTGAAATGATTTTAAATATGTTAAATCCATACACACTTCTTGGCTTCATTGCCGGCGGTGCTGTAATTTACTGGTTCTCAGGTGCGTCTATGCAAGCTGTTACAACAGGTGCATATTCTGCAGTTGAATACATTAAAAAACATATTAAATTAGATTCAGATGAACAATCTGCAAACATTTCAAATTCAAAAGAAGTTGTTAAGATTTGTACTCAATATGCACAAAAAGGTATGTGGAATATCTTTATTGCACTGTTCTCATTCGCTTTGGCATTCGCATTCTTGTCAGCTCCTTTATGCGACAACTTGCACCCTGTATCATTCTTCGTAAGCTACTTGATTGCAATCGCTGTATTTGGCTTATTCCAAGCAGTATTTATGGCAAACGCAGGCGGATGCTGGGACAATGCAAAGAAAATTGTTGAAGTTGATTTGGCAGAAAAAGGAACACCTTTACACGACGCAACTGTTGTTGGCGATACTGTTGGTGACCCATTCAAAGATACTTCTTCAGTAGCTATGAACCCAATTATCAAATTTACAACATTGTTTGGTTTATTGGCAATGGAAATTGCTATTAATCCATCATTCCAAAAATATGCACCTGCAGTTGGTGTTATATTCTTGGTTGTAGCTTTGGTATTTGTATGGAGAACATTCTACGCAATGAAAATCCCTCAAAAGAAAGACTAATTCTTAAACTTTAAGATAAAGGAAAGCGGCTTGCCATTGCAAGCCGCTTTTTTAAAATCAAACTGAAAATTAGAATTAAAAATGGAATGCGGATACATTGCATTCCATTTATTGTAGTATTTCTGATTTTTGAGACTAATTGCTAGTAATGGAAACGACCATATGAATCATACCATCCTGTAATGGTTGATCCGCCAAAGCTATAACTTATATTAATATTATGAGGCATACCGCAGCCCCAGCCGCCTCCTCCACCGCCTCCGCCGCCAGAGGTACTGGAACCACTAGAATTACCGGAGCCGCCTTGAGGTGTTCCAAATGCCATGTCATTCCACGATTGAGATGATGAGGTACCTCCTGAAGATGCCCATCCATCATAAGCACTGCCTGAACCATTTGAACCGCTTGTGCCGCCTGTAGATGCCCATCCATTAGAGCCATCAGAGCCATTAGTGCCGCCGGTATAACCTGTGCTGCCCGTAGTAGAACCGCTATCGGAAGTCCAGGTGAAATTACCTTGACAGCCACCTGCAATATAAGCGGCTAAAGCAGCTCCCAGTGAGGCATTACCGCCTGCTGTAGCCCAACTTGCTAAACCTGACAATGTATCAGACAACGGATTACTTTGTTGTCCGCCTGAACTTCCACCGGAGTTAGTACCTGATGCACCTCCTGAACCTGTACCTCCGCTATTACCTGAACCATATGTTGGAGGTGTAACGGTTACATCTCCATTTGGACGTATCGTAACTTCCGAACCATCAGCATTGAATACGACAACTGTTCCATTTTTGTATTTACATGTTAATGAACCATCTTGACCTAAGGTACATTCTGTTCCATTAGCATCAACCCATGTCTCACCCGGTTTGTGATTATTTGCACCGCCAACGCCATCAATATGAGTATTATCTGTATGTCCTGAACCAAATGTTCCAACCGTACCATCACTTCTTGTATAAATGGAACTGATTGTACCGTCATCATTTACGATGCCTGTAGCTGTAAATGGACCAAATTCAACAGAACTGCCATTACCTGTATTTACAGTAAATCCGCCGTATTGAGTAAACCCTTTATCATATGTAAATTGGCCGTTTCCACCGCGGTTATTTATAACTCCGCCACCACCTCTATTAGTTGTTTTGCCATCTTTATTATCTTCAAATGCATCACTAAATTTAACAAAATACGCCTGTAAAACATCTCTAATAAGGGTATCAATTGCTGCCTTTACAAATGGATTTTTTATCAACACTTTTCCGCCAGGAATAGAACTTGCAATTACACCTATTGCCATATTAGCAAATCCTGCGACCAATATTCTTTTTAGTTCAGCTTCGCTTGCACCGTTATTTTTTGCTAGTCCATAATTTGCCATCAGACTGACAGCATCACAAGCTATTGAGGCAATTACAGCAGCAGGTCCTAGAGGCAGCGCACCTGATATAACAGCACCAACATTATCCAATAATCCAACAACAACATCACCTACTATTGATGAGCCATTAGAATTTGCACGTCTTGGTGCTCCTGCTCTTCCTGAATTTGATGTTGTACTACTTGATTTTTTTGCAGCATAATCATCAAACATTTCTCCAAATGATTTTTTATTTGTGTCTAAAAATTCGGATAATGCATTATCGTCAGATATCCCTGTTAACTGTGTTACCAAGCCTGAAAAAACAGTCATTACAGTCATTTCATCTGCAAGACTTAATTTATCTACGCCAAAGTACTGTTTTACTGCGGTTTCAAAATTTTCGAAATTTAATTCTTTATCTGATTTTTCTAATGTCTTTAACAAATTAGTTAATTGTGTAGAATCTGTTAATTTAGACGAAATAACGCTATCGCCGAGCATTTCCTGAACCATTGGAACAGCGGCTTCAAATGTTTCAAAAGATATGCCATTTTTTAATGTGTAATTATTTCCAACTTTATTAAAGAATTGAAGTAATACCGTTTCATCTAATTTATATTTTGCCAAATCTTGTGCTGTATATACTTTTGATGCATTATTAACACCATTTACATTACCGACTCCTGATGTACCGCCGGTTTTACCTGCGCTGCCTGTAGTTGATGTAGCACCGGTATTTGATGTACTGCCGGTTTTTTCTGTAGTTGTTGAAGTTTTAGTTCCGCCAACGCTGCCTGTGCTTGATGTACCGCCTGTTTTACCTGCGCTGCCTGTAGTTGATGTAGCACCAGTATTTGATGTACTGCCGGTTTTTTCTGTAGTTGGAGTACTATTTGTTGTATTTATTGTAACTGTTTTTGCCGTATCTATTGTCGAACCTGATGTCGTAATAGGTACGTCTTTGGCGTTCGTATTGATTGTTATAGCTTTGCCGCCTACATTTGTTTTAGCTACAGTTTTATTATTCGCAGTTTTTGTTGTTACAACTTTTGCGTTTAAATCACTCTTTAATGTCGATACCGCTTTTGCTGTTGACAATGTACCGTCCACAATTCCGGATTGAACCTGGCTTGAGGTCATTTTGGTTGTTGATTGTGCAGCACTTGTTTGC
>JAFVAR010000046.1 GCA_017480425.1 bacterium
AAGATGGCTTCAAATCATTAAACTCGCCTTGATGAAGCCTGTCCACAATATTATTAACAAACTCTTTAATTGTTTTATAATGATTATTTTCATTGTATTCTTTCAGTATAAATTCTTTGAATGATTTATTCTTTTCTCCTTTTGCTACTCCGCCTTTTGCATATCTTTCTTTTTCCTGTTTTTGCAATTTTACAGTTGTTCTTTTTTCAATTGTATCTACCTCTTGTATAGCCGCAATGGTTATACTCTGTTGTAATTCTCTGGCACCATTGGCTAGGTCTTCTACAAAAGTCAGAATATCCTCCATTTCTTGCGATATTTTGTAATTTAACGGCAAATAATTAAGGTCTTTTTGTTTATAACGTTCAATACGCCATATTAATGCCCGCTTTTCTTGCTCCGTTAGAATATAATTATCTTTGTTTTGATTTAATTCCATACAATTCTACCTTGTTTATTTTTACATAGTATTTTTTTGCAATAAAATTTCTCTCTTATTTATATTTAGGAAACAAAAGATTTAAATGCAATTTTATATAATATTTGTATGAATACTATGCATTTATTGCAAAAAGAATATCCCGCGACCAGTCCATTATTTTATTGCTAGTTTTTTGCAGGATTTAATATATTTTAACTCATATTATATACTATATTATCGGAGGTTGATAATGAAAAAGATATTTTTAAGTTCCATATGTTTTTTAACAGCATGCACTTTAACTCCTAAATATGATACAGAATTTGTTAATCCGATTTTTAACAAACCCTTACATGCTTATGGAAGAAACTCGTGGAATACGTTGCTAACCCCGAACAGTATTACGGTATCTCCTGATGATTTCTCAAATCCTGAGGCTTATATAGAGAAATATGATTGCAAATTACTTGAAAATGAACAAGACCATATAAAATACAGTTGCATAATTTGCCACTCCTACTTAGTAGAATTAGGATTGGAAACAAAAGAAAATAACTGCTATCACGGTATAATCATATATCAAACAACTGATAGAGAGCTTATTGAAGAACTATCATTCGAGCCTGACGAACAAGAACCTCATACTATTGATCACCTAATCACGAAACAATAATTACCACTTTTTAATTGATAATATCTTATCTCGCATCTCATTATTTCTGGTCTCCGAGATACCAATCCGGTGAACTTGTTCCGCCAATTCTGGAACATTTCTTTCATTGAAATATTGTTTAAAATATGTCCAAGTATTATCCGTAATTCCCGGATTATATTGAATATCAAAAGCAACATCTTGCGCTGCTTCCGGTGCTGCATCAATTTCCAGCAAATAGTATTTAAGAACGTTATAGTCCCTTTGTAAATGCGAATACATCAAATAATCAGCTTCATCTTTTGTTATCTTAAGAACAGCATCTTCTTCATATCTTTTGGCGGTAATTTTTTGAAACGGATTGGTATAGTTTTTTTTATTTCTTTCTGCATATTCTTGAGCTTTTGCAATAATATCAGCTCTAACTTTCTGTATTCTCTCAAATTCCGCACGCATTTCTGCTTCAGTTGCCGGTCGTCCGTTATAAAGCCAATGCACTTTCTTAAAACTTTCCCAATCATTAATTAAAGCCCCATTACCTGTTGTTATATAACCTGAACTATCTAAGTACGCATATTCTTTGGTATTTTCTCTACCAATGATTTGTTTTCCAATTCTCTTGAGTAATTTTTCCTCTTCCGAACTGCGGAATTTGACTTTCCGATGTGCATATTCGTAATTTGATTTATACACCGCATCCGTTGCTATACCAACTTTATCATTTTCGGCATATTGCGGTAGGCCTCTGAGGTTAAAATCAACCGGTTTTAGCTCCTTAAACATATCAAGCCCGCTTAAATCCACAATCATTTGTTTATTTTTATACTTTTCCGGCTTATACGGCTCAGCCCAACAGCGACAATTATAATCTTCCCCCCGGATTTCCTCCCTCGGGCGGAATATGTTTATTGAAAATCAATCCATCGCGTGCCGCGTGTGTACTGCGGACTTTATCATCGCCTTTGGTGTGCCAAATGTAATAATCTTCAGGGTTTTTATCCATATCGTCGGCTAAAATGCCACTTAGGCGCGGATTAAGAGCATTTTCATCCGCCACATCAATTTGCTTCATACTAGCAATCGTGCTTGCTCCGCGAGGGTCTAAATAATACCAATCACTTTGACCTTGCTTCTTATAGCTTCGTTTAACAGGCTTAAACCCGTGTAATCTTTGATATAAATCATCTCTTAATTTACTCATTCTGCTGTTCCTTTATGTTAATTGTTAAAAATTATTTTTTCACTACTACATAAAGGAGAGATTACCACAGCAAACAATGATTTAAATACGTTTGCTCGAAAAATGATTCATTTTGCTCGAAAAGTGTTTTTTTTGTTTTCTAAATTCTGTTATCCAATTTTTTATGGTTGTTTCCGGTGTTGTGGTTTTGAAAGATGGCTTCAAATCATTAAACTCGCCTTGATGAAGCCTGTCCACAATATTATTAACAAACTCTTTAATTGTTTTA